>NZ_JRNG01000002.1:0-142776 GCF_000759055.1 Corynebacterium tuscaniense DNF00037
CCGCATGATCGGCGGGCCGGTTCAGCCCTTGGTTTTCGTCTGCGTGTGACTAGGGCCGGGCGAAGGGGAATGGATCATTCCCGTCGGGTCCGACGCTAACGCAGGTGTGTTGCTAGGCAACCGGAAATACCCTACCTGGGACGTGCTATCTACACCAAAACTGGCATGCTGCACGGTGTTCAGTTATAGCTCTTCCCCCTATCAGAGGTAAGGTCACCGGAAGGTTAAGCACTTTCACTTCCTCTGTATCTTCTAATTTTTCTGTGACACAAGCTCGATGACAACCTCAGTTCGCACACCTCAAACAACGGCTAAGCAGCCGGTGTCGTCATCATCGTACCGCTTTGACCTTGATGGTTTGCGTGGTTTTTCTATCGCACTCGTTGTTGTGTTCCACGTGTTTGTGGGCAGGGTTTCTGGTGGCGTGGACGTGTTCCTGTTGCTGTCGGGCTATTTCTTCATGGGTGCGCAGTTGCGTTATGCCTTGCGCCCGAATTCTTCGCTGAACCCATGGTGGCCTTTCTGGCGTACCGCGCGCAGGCTCCTTCCCGCCCTGGCGGTGGTGCTCACGGCTGTGTATGCCGGTATTCGGTATCTCACACCCCAGGTCATGAACGAGGATCTTGCTCGCCAGTTCAAAGCCTCCGTGCTCTACTACCAGAACTACGAGCTGAGCAGCCAGGATGCCGCATATGCGGCCGCGGGTTCACAGACATCACCGTTGCAGCACCTGTGGTCCATGAGCGTGCAGGGGCAGTTCTATCTCTTTGCCATTACCTCTGGCATCATCGTTGCTATTTTGGCTACCCGCGTTCATGTGGGGATTCAGCGGCTGCGCCGTTGGATTGTGGTGGTCCTCGCGCTGATTACCATTGCATCATTCGCTTACGCATCACGTTTTGGCCTCGTGGGTACGGCGGCAAATTACTATGCTCTCCCTTCCCGTTTGTGGGAGCTGAGTTTCGGTGCTTTGCTGGCCATGTTGCCTGCCAAGGTTGCAGTGCCCACGAGGCTGCAGGCACCTGCTGCTGGCTTGGGTGTCACGATGATTGCTGCAACCGGCTTCGTCATTCCCACTTCCCTTGCTTTTCCGGGCCCCGCCGCTTTGATTCCGCTTCTAGGTGCGGCACTCGTTGTACTCAGTGGCCCGCAGCATGTTGTGGCTAAGCTGCTCGCTTCGTCTCCGATGACGTGGCTGGGCAAAGTCGCTTACTCCCTGTACTTGTGGCACTGGCCTTTGCTCATCTTGGTCACCGTATATACGGGCAACAAGGAGCCTTCCGTGCTGCTGGGCATCGGTGTCATTGCGGTCTCGTTGTTCTTGGCGCACGTGACGTACACGTTCGTTGAGGATCCGTTGCGGCAGCACGGGAAACGGCCGAAGGCAACAGATCGGCCGGTGCGTAATGCGATTGCTAGCTTATCGACGTTCTCTGGACGCGCCCGCGCCGTCGGCGGCGTCGCCATCGCTGTACTTCTCGCCGGCATGCTGGCGATCTTGCCTATGTTCAACAAGCAGGTAGCTCAGGCCAGTGGCAAGCTTGACCCCGCACTCTATCCGGGTGCCATGGCGCATTTTGGCGCTGATGTGCCTCGCGCTTTGGCCGCTCCGGACCCGCATTTCATTTCGGACATGTGGCCCCCAACCGTTGATCGTGGCTGCATGATTTTCATGGACCAGCCGGGCGACTTACTCCCCCACGAAGGCTGTGTTTTCGGTGACCCTGAGTCCGATGTCACAGTGGTTCTTTTCGGTGGCTCGCACGCAGAACCGTGGATTGTCCCGTTGGACAAGATTGGCCGTGAGCGTGGCTTCAAAGTAATCACCTACGTACGCCAGGAATGCCCATTGGTTTTGGATGATTTGGATACGGTATCGGAGGTCTGCGCTGAGTGGTCCCGCAATGCTTTTGCGGAAATCATCGCGCTACAGCCGGACCTGACTATCTCCAATGCCACCCGACCTGCTGGCCGTGCCGGTTCCGGCGGTATCGGCCCAGATATTGTTCCTGATGCTTACGCCACTGTGTGGGACAAGCTGCGTTTGAATGACATTCCTTTCGTGGGGCTGCGCGATAACCCGTGGGTCTTTTCCCGCGAAGGTGAGCACATGGACCCGAATGAGTGTCTCCTTGCTAATAACACGATGAAGGACTGCTCCACGCTGCGCTCCACCGTCTACGCCCCCACCAATCCGGCCGAGAAGTACCTCTCTTCTGCGGATAAACAGTGGACAGTTGATACGGCTGACTGGTTCTGCGAAGAGACCTACTGCCCGCCGATCATCGGCAACATTTACGTCTACCGCGACCAGAACCACATCTCCAACGCCTACGCGGAATCCACCGCCCCGGTGATGTGGCAAAACCTCCAGCCAATCTTTGACGCGCTGGATCTGCCTTACCGGAATGAAGAAGCCCTCGAGGATCTTCAGATCATCGAGGGCTAATCACTAGAACTTCTTCTTCCCCATGCGCTTCATCGCACTGCCGAAGTCCAGATTGTTCAGATCCAGGCCTTCCATCCCTGGGGGCATTTGCTGCTGCATCTGCTGAAGCTGTTCCATGCTCGGCATGCCCGGCATCCCCTGTGCTCCAGGCATTCCCGGCATCTTGGGTGCGCCTTGCCTCTTCACCGGCTTGCGCTTACCGTTTTTACCTTTACGGCCCTTCGGCTTCTTCTTGGTTGCGGAACGGCCCCTGCCCGGCATACCGGGCATTCCGCCCATGCCGAACTGGTTGGCCATCTTGCCCATCATTTTCTTCGCCTCGAAGAAACGCTCAACAAGCTGGTTCACATCAGCAACGGTGACACCGGAGCCGGCTGCGATACGGCGACGCCGAGAAGCATTGAGGATCTTCGGGTCCTCCCTCTCCGCCGGAGTCATACCGCGAATGATGGCCTGGATGCGGTCGAGCTGCTTCTCGTCCACCATGTCCGCCATCTGGTTCATCTGCTTACCACCCGGCATCATCTTCAACAGATTGCCAATGGGCCCCATGCGGCGGATCATCAGCAGCTGATCCAGGAAGTCCTCCAGGGTCAGCTCACCCGTACCCAGCTTGCGGGCGGCTTCTTCCGCCTTCTGCTGGTCCATCATGGTTTCAGCCTGCTCAATCAAAGAGAGCATGTCACCCATGCCGAGGATGCGGCTGGACATACGGTCCGGGTGGAAGACATCAAAGTCCTCGAGCTTCTCACCGGTAGAAGCAAACAGAATCGGCTTGCCAGTCACCTCACGGATGGACAGTGCTGCACCACCGCGGGCATCACCATCGAGCTTGGTCAACACAACGCCGGTGAAATCCACACCATCGGCGAAGGCCTGCGCGGTGTTCACCGCGTCCTGGCCGATCATCGCATCGATGACAAAAAGGACTTCATCCGGATTCACCGCATCACGGATGTTGCGGGCCTGAGTCATCAGTGTTTCATCAATACCCAAACGACCAGCGGTATCGATGATCACTACATCCGCGTTGGTGCGACGCGCTTCCTCAATAGACGCCAAGGCAACCTCAACCGGATCACCATGGGAGGTGCCCATCTCGTGTTCATTGGAATCCAAGGACGTGCCCGGGTCCGGAGCGAAAGTTTTCACCCCGGCGCGCTCACCAACGATCTGGAGCTGCTGCACAGCTCCCGGACGCTGCAGGTCACATGCCACGAGCATCGGGGCATGCCCCTGCTTGGACAGGTGGAGCGCCAACTTACCTGCAAGGGTCGTCTTACCGGCGCCCTGCAGACCAGCGAGCATGATCACCGTCGGCGGGTTCTTAGCCAGGTTCAGGCGACGAGTTTCGCCACCGAGGATATTGGTCAGTTCCTCGTCGACGATCTTGATTACTTGCTGCGCCGGATTCAGTGCCTCAGACACAGCCGCGCCAAGCGCGCGTTCTTTCACACGCTGAATAAAGGCGCGAACAACGGTGAGCGAGACATCGGCCTCGAGCAGGGCGATACGGATCTCACGGGCAGTGGCGTTAATGTCCTCTTCCGTGAGCTTGCCCTTGCCTCGCAGCCCGGTGAGTGCTGATTGAAGGCGATCGGACAATGACTCGAACACGTAAAAGCTCCCTTGAAAGTCTTTGAGTAAATGTCTCTAGCCCAGTGGCTAAAAAGATTAAGTGGTGGGTTACAGCCTAACTGCTACCCACCATCAAAATCACATACGGTTCAGCTCGTCTGAGCTATTCCGCTCATTTTCCGGAAGTCTCCATACATGGCGGGGCTAAATAGCGTCCTCGTCTTTCTCCCCGGTACGCACGCGTACGGCGCGGGTCACTTCTGTCACCCAAATCTTGCCGTCGCCAACTTCCCCGGTATGTGCTGCGTTTAAGATTGCGTTCACTGCCGTCTCTTCCTGGGCGTCAGTGACCAGAACCTCAATCTTGACCTTTTGCACGAAGTTCGAGGTGTAGCGGGCACCCCGGTAGTACTCAACACTAGCCATCTGCCGGCCAGCTCCCTGAGCTTCAGTGACGGTAATACCTTTCACCCCTGCCTCGGTGAGGGCCTGACGGATGTCACCGAGTGTGAATGGTTGAACCACTGCTGTCACAAGCTTCATGTCTTTCGCCTTCCCTCTGCTTATCTACCTACTGACTATCCATTGCTTCAGCAATCGGCTTGTTGCTTACTGGCACGCCACCGGGTCGAAGGCCCGGGCCACCGAAGTCATAGCCAGTCTCGCGGTGAACTGAGTAGTCCACACCAGCTAATTCTTGCTCACGCGTCACGCGCCATCCCATCGTGTACTTCACCGTGATTGCGATGAGATACGTCAGCACAGCAGAGAAAACCATCGCTGCGCTAGCCACCACTGTCTGGACTGCGACAAGCTTCCACCCGTCCGCGCCACCGCCGGTGAAGATCCCGTTCCCTTGGGCGAAGAATGCGAGCCCGATTGTCCCCCACACAGCGGCAACGAGGTGAACACCAACGACGTCCAGGGAGTCGTCATAGTTGAAACGGTATTTCAGGCTCACACCAAAGCACGAGAGAATGCCGCCGCCCGCACCAAGGAGAATCGACGTCATTGGGGTGAGCGCCCCTGCAGCCGGGGTGATGGCAACAAGTCCTGCCACCAAACCCGATGATGCACCGAGCGATGTTGCGTAGCCATCCCGGATCTTTTCAACTGCCAGCCACCCCAGCATTGCGCCCGCAGCAGCCGCAGCAGTGTTCACCCATGCAAGCCCTGCCAGACCATCAGCGGCAAGAGCCGACCCACCATTGAAGCCACACCAGCCAAACCACAGCAACGCGGCACCAAGCATGACGAAGGGGAGGTTGTGAGGACGCGAGTTGGATTGCGGGAACCCTTCACGCTGCCCAATCACCAATACCAGGATGAGCGCGGCAGTGGCGGCTGAGATGTGAACGACCGTGCCGCCCGCAAAATCAATTGGAGCAATATTCGCTTCACCATTCTCGTTCCCGAACATCCAAGCAGAAACTGAGCGCGTCCCTTCGCCGAGAATGCCACCACCCCACACCATGTGCGCAAGCGGGAAGTACACCAGCGTGGTCCACACACCGGCAAACACCATCCACGCGCCGATCTTCACACGGCTGGCAATCGCGCCGGAGATGATCGCCACTGCGATCACCGCGAAGGTCAGCTGAAAGCCAACATCAATCACATTTGCGTAGCCATTATCCCCAGCGATGTAGGCACCGTCCCCGTTAGTGATCGAATTGCGGAGCCCGAAGAACTCAAAGGGATTCGCAAAAATCCCACCGATTGATTGTGAGCCATAGGACATCGACCAGCCCCACAGCACGTACAAGACGGACACAACCCCCATGGCTGTGAACGACATCATCATCATGTTCAGAACACTTCGGCGGGACGTCATTCCTCCGTAGAAAAACGCCAAGCCCGGTGTCATGAGCAACACAAGCGAGGCGGAGATAAGCATCCACCCCGCATTCCCAGATGCCAATGCAACCTGATCTGTTGTCATATCTGTCACCTCAATTCCTGTCGTTTTGAATACCTATCGGTTGACAGATTGGTGCCGACACGAAAATCTATTAAGCGATAGATACTGGTGTCAACGATATGACCATTTCTGTAATTCAAATCACAAAACCCAGCACCGCATTATTACGGTGCCGGGTTCCGGTCAGCTCTACGAAAAGTACAGCTAAGCCCCCAACAGTGCGTCGACGAAACCCTCGACCTCAAACGGCGCGAGGTCATCAGCTCCCTCACCCAGCCCCACGAGCTTCACCGGCACGCCAAGTTCCTCCTGCACTTGGAAGACAATGCCCCCCTTCGCGGTGCCATCCAACTTGGTCAAAACAACACCGGTGATCTCCACGACATCCTTGAACACGCGCGCCTGGGTCAGACCGTTCTGCCCCACCGTGGCGTCAAGCACGAGCAAGACTTCATTCACCTGGGACTTCTTCTCCACCACGCGCTTGACCTTGCCCAACTGATCCATCAGACCAGTGGCAGTGTGCAGACGCCCAGCAGTATCGACGATCACAACATCCGCCTGCTGCTCCACACCCGTCTTCACAGCATCGAAAGCAACCGCGGCCGGATCCGCGCCCTCGTTGCCGCGCACGGTGGTTGCACCAACGCGACGACCCCACGTTTCCAACTGGTCTGCAGCCGCCGCACGGAATGTATCCGCTGCCCCCAGCACAACACTGTGGCCCATCGAAACGAGCACGCGAGCCAGCTTGCCTGTCGTGGTGGTCTTGCCAGTGCCGTTCACACCCACAACGAGAATGACTGCAGGCTTGCCCTCATTCGGCATTGCCTTAATCGAGCGGTCCAACTCCGGCTTACCAGCCTCAATGAGGGTCTCACGCAGCATCGCGCGTGCTTCTTCCTCACTGGAGACACCCCGCTGCGCGATCTTTTCACGCAGCGTCTCCGTGATCTTCATGGTCAGGGGCGCACCAAGGTCCGCCATGATGAGAGTGTCTTCGATTTCCTCCCAGGCGTCCTCATCCAGATCACCGGCTGTCAGAATGCCCAGCAGGCCCTGGCCAATCGCATTCTGGGAGCGCGACAGGCGCCCACGCAAACGGCCAAGACGGCCCGTCGCCGGGACAATTTCGTCCAACGGTTCCGGGGCCGGAGCCGGCTCTTCCACCGGGAGAGGTGTCTGCTCCAGCGCTTCGTCCACCGCATCAACGGTCGTACGAGCAGCCTCAGCTGCTTCCTCAGCTTCCTCAACCACTTCTGGTTCTGGTCCAACCTGTTCAACCGGATCAGGAACGATGGGAGCCACGGGTTCGTCGATAGGCTTCTGCTCCTCCCGCAGGACTGGCTGTTTCTCCGCCGCGGGTTCGTTGGCGGGCGCAAAGTTGAAGCCACCCTGGGCCTGGTAATTTCCGGATTTCTCCTGCTGGGTGAGCTCCTTCGGTGCGGCCGGACCCTTCTTTTCAAAGGACACTGCCTTCGACTTCTTCCGCTTGTTGCCCACGACAATGATGCCCACGATGATGAGCAGCAGGACAACAACGGCGAGGACGGCCCACAAAACAGTTGAACTAATCATGCGCACCAGTGTGCCATCGATAGCCTAAATCGTGTTCGTTCCGGGCTCATTCGGATCCACAAAGAGACTAGACTGCAGATTATGAACACGGATCTGCTGAAGAACCCCATCGTTACAATTGCTCTGTCGGTCATCACCGCGTTGATTATTGCCATTGGTGCCGCAGCGGGTCTCGGGGCATTCGGTTCGAGTACGCCGCCCGAGAAGACCCAACCAGAGTCTCTCGTTGTTTCCCTGCCTGAGAATGCAAAGAAAGCTACGCCGGAACAGGTGGAAGCGATCCTCAGTGGCAAGTGGGTGACCACACCGAATCCACCTGAGAACATCATCTCTTTCAGCCGCAGTGAAGGTAGTGAGGGTGCCGCGGAAAAAGCCCCCTATTTCGTGCACGGCGGAGTGTGCAATGGGTTTGGTGTTGGACTCGTCGTTGACAAAACCACCGCAACATACACGGTCGAGGAGGGGGCCACAACATTGAAGCAATGCGAGCCTGAGCTGTGGCGTTATGATAATTCAGTGCGCGAAGCATTCATTCGTGGTAACACAATCTACTTCGACGGAACGCACGCGTACTTCGCCAAAGGTGGCACCGGACTCAAGCTCAGCCCGGCGCACTAAGAACGCGGCGCGGGGTTCATGCGTTGTGAGATTACGCGAGTGACACCATCACCGCGCATGGTCACGCCGTAGAGCACGTTAGCCACATCCATCGTGGGCTTTTGGTGAGTGATAACGATGAGCTGTGAGTCTTCGCGGAGCTCCTCAAACAGCGCGATGAGACGGCGCAGGTTAACATCATCCAGAGCTGCTTCCACCTCGTCGAGAACGTAGAACGGGCTGGGCCGCGCGCGGAAAATGGCAACGAGCATGGCCAGCGCAGTGAGAGACTTCTCGCCACCAGACAGCAGTGACAAACGCTTCACGCGCTTGCCGGGCGGACGAGCCTCAATCTCAATGCCGGTAGTGAGCATGTCCGAAGGATCAGTGAGCACCAACCGCGCCTCACCACCCGGGAACAAGGTGTTGAAAACTTTGGGGAATTCCTTCTCCACGTCATGCCAGGCATCCGTGAACAGTTGCAGAATCTGCGCATCCACATCATCAATTACGCCGGTGAGATCCTTGCGCGCCTGAATCACATCAGCAAGCTGCGTGGATAGGAAGCTGTAGCGCTCCTCCAACGCCTTGTACTCCTCCAGGGCCAGCGGGTTCACCTTGCCCAGCGAAGCTAAGTCGCGCTCGGCCTGCTTGAGGCGTTTCGTCTCTGCGGTCTTGTCAAAGTCCTCGCCCGGTGTGTAGTCAGCCAGCAGGTCATCGATAGCAATGCCGAGCTTGTCTGCGATCCCCGCTTCCGCCTCATCTATCCTCACCTGCGCCTGCTCCCGCGCAATATCCGCCGCGTGAGCAGTATCCCCCAGTCGGCTGAGGTGTTGACGCAACGCATTCACTGTTTCACGCACCTGCGACTGGCGGACGGTGAGCTGTTTCACCTGTTCAGCAAGCTCGTCGCGGTGTTCGGTGGCACGCGCTAAGGAAACTTGAATCCGCGCCGCCAACGTCTGCGCGTGCTGTGCAACTGCTTCTGCCAGTTCCGCCTCCGCGCGCTTGCGTGCCATCGCGGCAACGTGCCGGGCTTTCGCCTCACGCTCATGTTCAGCTTGTCGGCGCAGCGCGGCACCACGCCCCGCAATCTGCTCAACAACCTGCTGTGCGGAACGCGCCATCAGCGTGAGTTCCATTTCACGCGCACGGGCCCGGGCCAGAGCGTCATTAGCTTCATCTCGGAGGGAGGAGTCCACATCCTCTTCCGTGTCATCCTGATCCACGCGGGCGAGGCGATCACGAGTTTCCTCCAGCTGCTTCATCCGATCGCTGAGACGGATCTCTGCCTCGGTGGCCTGCTTCGCTGCACGTTCATGCTGTTGTTTGGTGCTTTCCGTCTGGCTGAGCACGCGTTGGTGGTCACGCTTCCAGGATTCAGCATGCGCATCGTGTTCATTCAGCGCTGCTTTCGCAGCCGCTGCTGCCACGCGCGCTTCTTCGGCAGTGATCTTGGCGCCTTCGAGAGTGCCGGAAAGCTCATCGAGCTGGGTCTGCGCCTTCTCCAGATCAGCCGTCGCCTGTTCAATCTGGGCAGCCACTTCCACGCTTGATGCACCGCCAGAACCAGCGGCGATCCAGCCTTCCCCCACAATGGTGCCGTCCGTAACCACGGCGCGCAGGCGTGGATCATCCACCACGACGGCACGGGCCTGCGCGATGTCGGTGGCCACCACCACGTCCACGAGCACTCGGGTGACAGGACCAGCAATCTCAGGGGCGAGGGTGAGGTGGTCCAACAGCCAGGTCGTGCCCGCCGGCGGTTGACCGTCCAGGCGCCACTGCCGCCCCCCGGCTTTCGTGTCCACGACAACAGCACGTGATGCACCGGATAGTTCCGTGGCCGTGGAATCATCCAGCTGTCCCGCCAACGCCTCAGCATGCGCGCCGAGTGCTGCAACCAGTGCCTTTTCCATTCCCGCTTCAGCTTTCACCCACTCCGCTAGAGGATGAAAACTGGAGCCAAGGACGTCCGCTGCTTCAGTGACGGGGGCGGTTTCCGCCAGGGTGGCAATGCGGGAGCTCAGTGAATAGACCGTCTTTTCCCGCGCTTTTTGTTCATCGCGCAGTTGGTCTAAGCGTTTCTCCGCAGCGTCTGCCTCCGCAGTCGCGCGCACATGAGCTTGAGTGAGTGGCTCTCGCTCAGAGGTTAGTTCCGCCATCTTCTGCGCGGTCGCGTCCGCCTGCGCTTCTGCCTCACGTGCCTGCTCACGAGTTTCTTCCGCGACACTACTTAAGCGTTCCACCTCTTGCTTCGAAGACTCAACCGCAGCAGCCTGGCTTTCTTCCTGCGCGAGCAGCCGCACAACACCTTCACGGCGGTCAGCTATCGCGCGTACCTGAGCCATGTGCTCGGCTTCCGCGGCCTTGGCGCGTTGTTCCAACTCCGCGGTTTCCTCGGCGGCCTCGGCGAGTGCTTCCGCCGCGTTTTCATACTCTTCTTGTGCGGTCTCGTACTCCTCTTCCGCACGTTCAGCGCGGGCGAGGAGTTCTTCGGGGTCTTGGCCCCGGTATTCAGATATGTCCCCTGCATGCTGCGCACGCTCCCCCGCGATCCGCAATGTCGCAGACGTTCGCTCAGCCAAGGAAGACAAACCAAACCACAAGCGCTGTGCTTCCTGGGACGCCTCGCTAACGCGCGCTTGGTTGTCTTCAACGGCCAACTGGTTCTGCTCCGCATCTTCCAGCTCGCTGGTCACCTCAGCGACCTTCTCGGCGTGAAGTTCGGCGGCCCGCGTGGCGTCGACAAGCGATGCACGCAAAGTGACTACCTGGTGGCCCGCTAATTTCAGGCGCGCATCACGCACATCAGCCTGCACGGTCGCGGCACGCTTAGCAGCTTCCGCCTGGCGCGCGAGAGGTTTAAGCTGCTTTCCCAGCTCATCCGTAAGATCCGACAAGCGATCCAGATTCGCCTGCATACTCGTGAGCTTGCGCTGTGCTTTTTCCTTGCGGCGACGGTGCTTCAACACCCCTGCCGCTTCTTCGATGAACGCGCGGCGATCCTCTGGGCGGGATTCCAGGATCTCACTGAGCTTGCCTTGGCCCACAATGATGTGCATTTCCCGGCCAATACCGGAATCAGACAAAAGCTCCTGGATGTCCATGAGGCGTGCTTTAGAGCCGTTGATCTCATACTCACTCGCCCCATCGCGGAACATGCGGCGCGTAATGGCTACCTCGGAATACTCAATCGGCAGCCGCCCATCCGAATTATCAAAAGTCAGCGTTACTTCCGCACGGCCAAGTTGTTTGCGTTCCCCCGCGCCGGCAAAAATGACATCTTCCATCTTCCCGCCACGCAAGTTCTTCGCGCCCTGCTCCCCCATCACCCACGCGAGAGCATCCACCACATTGGACTTACCCGATCCATTCGGCCCAACGACAGCACAGATGCCCGGCTCGAATTTCATCGTCGTCGAAGACGCAAAGGACTTGAATCCTTTCAGTGTCAACGAAGTTAGGTGCATTGGGAAAGTTTAACTCAACTGTTTAGCGCTCAGCGAACCCCTGGGCACCCTTGGGTTCGCTGTATTGCGGCACAACGATGGCAACGGTGCCAGGTCGCTTCATCGTGGAGGGGTCTTCTTGAAGCAGAGCAAGAAGCTTATCGACGTTTGCCGCCTCCCCCTCCGCCACCACCTCAACGCGACCATCTGTGAGGTTCTTGGCGTAACCAGCCAGGCCTAGCTCAAGGGCACGGCTGCGGGTCCACCACCGGAACCCCACGCCTTGAACACGGCCGGTGACAAAGGCTGTCATACGAGTCTTACTCATACACGGTCTTCAGTGCTGCGTCGCGTCACCGGATCAGACCCATCCCAGAACTCAACATTCTTCAGCTCTGGGAGCATGTCGCGGTGGAAGACCGGGTCGATGTCCTTGCGGCGCTGTTCATTGAAGTTCTTCAGCAGCTTGATGGCAATGCCACCCAGCGGGATGATGGCAATGATGTTCATGATGGCTAGCAGACCTGCCATCGTGTCGCCGAGTGACCACACCAACGGGACCGACCCGAAGCAACCAAAAACAACGAAGCCGATCACAACAGCGCGGTAGACATTCAACACGGTCTTGCTCTTGGTCAAATACTCAATGTTGGCCTGTCCAAGGTAGTAATTGCCCAGCACAGAAGAGAAGGCGAGGAAGAACAAAATGAAGGTGATGAAGTGGGCACCCCACGCACCGACGGAATCCGCCAGGGCAGACTGTGTCAGCGCAGCACCCTCAATATCATCGCGCCCATAGGTCACAGCCGGACCCAGCAAAATGATGAAGGCAGTGATGGAGCAGACCACAAGGGTGTCAAAGTACACACCGAGCGTCTGCACAAGCCCCTGCTTCACCGGGTGGGACACAGTTGCGGTTGCCGCTGCGTTCGGGGCAGAACCCATACCGGCCTCATTGGAGAACAGGCCACGGCGCATCCCCTGCATGAAAGCAGCACCCACAGTCGCGCCTGCAACCTGCTTGATGCCAAGGGCATGTCCAACAATCATCTCGATCATGTTCGGGACCTCGCCGATATTCAGCACCACCACGATGATGCCAACGATGATGTAAGCGCCCGCCATGAACGGAACGATGATCTGGGTCCAGCTGGCCACACGAGTGACACCACCGAAAATGACCATTGCCGTCAGCGTTGCCAGCACCGTAGCAGCGATACCCTTCTGCAAGTTGGAGTCAGTGCCCAGGGAGCCACCGACGGCCTCCACGATGGAGTTAGACTGAACCGCGTTGTACACAAAGCCGTAGGTGAAGGCCAAAAAGACAGAGAAGACTGCTGCCAAGTGCTTCCAGCCCAGCCCACGCGTCATGTAGTAGGCAGGGCCACCGTGATAGTTCCCCTCCGCATCCTTGGTCTTCCACAGCTGCGCCAGTGTGGACTCCACAAATGCGGTTGCTCCACCCAGGAGGGCCAACATCCACATCCAGAACACTGAGCCCGGACCACCGATGGAGATGGCCAGACCAACACCGGCAACATTTCCGGTACCCACGCGCGAGGCAGCGGAGATGGTGAAGGATTTGAAGGCAGACAGGCCGCCATATTCCTCATCCAGGTCACGCCCTTCGCGGTCCTTGCCTTCGGGGCTTTCCGCGATGGCGCGGAACATATCGGGCACGGCACGGATCTGAACAAAAAGGGTCCGCAGCCCGAAATAGACACCTGCTGCCAGTAGGAACCAGGGCACGAGACTCCAGATGACACCATTCAACGTGTCATCAACAAAAAGATACGCAGCTTCCATGGCGGAAAGTTTATAGCGTCTGGCACTCCGGACAGTAATAGGAAGACCGCTGATTCACCGTCGTTCGAAGAATCGGTGTTCCACAACGCAGGCACGGTTCGCCCTTCCGCCCATACGCATTGAGCGAACGGGAGAAATATCCACTCGCGCCGTTCACGTTGACGTAGAGCGAATCAAAGCTCGTCCCGCCGGCTTCCAAGGCGCGCGCCATGACGGCGCGCGATTCTTCAAGGAGTGCTACCGCATCACGCTGCCGTAATGCTTTCCCCTTGCGCGTCGGTTTCACGCCCACCGCCCACATCGCTTCATCGGCGTAAATGGATCCGATACCACTGACCACACTCTGGTCCAGCAGGATCGTTTTCACCGCCACGTTTTTGCGGCGCATCGCTCGGGCAACCTCAGCCACATCAAAGGCATCCTCAAAAGGGTCCGGAGCAATGTGGGAAATGCCTGCGGGAACAAGCACACCATGATCAAAGGTCATGGGCACCCACTGCCACGAACCAAACGTGCGCTGATCAATGAAGGCCAACTCAATTTCTTGACCATCACGTTCCAACACCGAACGGATGCGTAGATGCGGGCTATCCACAGTGCCTGGCTCACCCACGATCATTTGGCCAGACATGCGCAGATGCACCAGCAGCGCATTGCCGTCGGAAAGCTCCAACCACATGAACTTGCCGCGGCGCCCCGTGCCGGTGACCGTCAAGCCAGGAAGCACCTCAGCGAGATCCGTATCATTGCCCCGCCCTGCACGCGGATGAAGCACCTCTACGGACGTGAACGTGTAACCCACTACGTGGTCTTCTAGACCACGGCGCACCACTTCTACTTCGGGCAATTCAGGCATGTGGCCCCACTAGTCAATAACTGCCACTGCCGCTGCATTGTCATGAAGGAACATCATGGCCTGGCGCGCGGCTTGCTGCTCCGCCAACTTCTTATTCGGCCCCTTGCCCATCCCCAGCTCAGTCTCACCGGAGAACACATGGACGGTGAACGTCTGATCATGCTCCGGTCCGACGGATGTAGCGTTGTACACCGCAGCTTCCGCCTTCAGCTCCGCGAGACGCTCCTGCAGCGTGGTCTTCCAATCGTGGTGGCGGCCCGTGGCAGTCGCAGTGTTGATCTTGTGCTCAAACAACCGCAAAATCACATCGCGAGCAGGATCGAACCCATACTGCCGGTAGATCGCACCGAAGATAGCCTCCATCGTGTCGGCGAGAATCGATTCTTTCGCACGCCCGCCCGTGGATTCTTCACCCTTGCCCAAGAGAACATGCGCACCCAAATCAATCTCACGTGCCACATCAGCCAACCCATAACGGGAAACAATCGACGAACGCATCTTGGAAATATCCGACTCAGGCCGCGATGGGTGCAGCTCGAACAACTTGGTGGCCACGGAAAGGCCTAACACGGCATCGCCGAGGAACTCCAGGCGCTCATTATTCGGCAAGAAACCATGCTCATTGGCAAAAGAACGGTGTGTCAAAGCCAGCTTCAACAGGTCATGTTCAACCTCAACACCAAGCGTGTCCACCAACGGCGTATGGTCCACCGCCGAGAAAGCCTGAGCCCACGCCTGATCACCTGAAATCTTGTTCTTCTTCGCGCGTGGCACTACTTCTGCCCGTCTGTGTCAGGATCCGTGGCTGAGTCAGCGTTTAAGAATTTCTCCAACCCAGCCCAACGCGGATCAAGCAGATCATTCTCCTCGCCTGACACCCCATCGGGTGCAGGCACGTCCGAATCGGCGGGACATGACGGCTCACATTGAGGGTTAAACGGCCATGTCAAGCCCGCTTCATCAACGAAGGCCTGCTCTAAATCCACCTTGCCTTCGGCAATGGTGGGCACATCATCACCAGAGCCCGCATCCGCATCATCTTCAGCATCACCGGTGATGAAGTCATCCGCACCGGAGTAAACCTGCGAGATAGTAATGCTCTCCGTCGGGGCCAATTCGCGCAGACAGCGCACGCACTGTCCTTTCAACTGCGCGGACATCGTCGCATCAACCAACACCCCACTCCCTAGCGGAGTGAGTGTCGCATCCACTGTGACCTCAGCGCCTTGCGGCACCGCGATCATTTCCGGCCCAATACGAGAAGGTGCGGGACCCGTGTGGGTCACCGTTTCCGGGAGGCCATCACCGCGTATGACGGCCGCAACATCGAAAACAAAAGGGTTTGTAGCCATAACGGCCACTAGCCTACCCGCACGAGCGCTTATCGACGGCGCGGACTCTCATACCGGCGCCCCGACACCCCAGCGCCTTGGCGCAGTGCCGAACGGTCGGAGGACACTGTGCGCAAAACCGACGTGAGAGTCTCCTCGAACTCGCCAAGTTTGCCATCCACAAACTCGTCGCATTCGGTGCGCAGTCGATTCGACTCGGCGTGGGCACTCTCCACAATGCGGTGTGCCTCTTCATCTGCACGGCGGGAGACTTCAGCCTCGGAGATGAGACGCTTCTGCTCCTCCAAGCCTTCAGCAACAGAACGGTCATAAGACTCATTACCGTCGGCGACGAGGCGCTCTGCTTCACGGCGGGCGCGCTCCACCATCTGCTCCGATTCATCACGGGCCCGGCTCACAGTTGCATGAGCATCCTGTTCCGCTTCGGACACCATTCGGGTGGAACGCTCTTGCGCTTCGCTCAGCATCGACTCGGACTCATTGTGTGCATCCCCCACCAGACGCTGCGCTTCATCCTCAGCATCCCCAATAATCTGATCGGCACGCTCCTCAGCGCCACGGAGAATCTCATCCTGTTTATCCAGGACATCCTGGGCATCATCCACCTCAACGGGGAAAGCGTTCCGAATATCATCAAGAAGCGCGAGCACCTCATTACGCGGGACCATACAGTTCGACGTCATGGGGACGCCGTACGCCTGCTCAACAGTGTTGACTAGTTCATCGAGAGCTTCAAAAACGCGGTACATAATTCAAAACAGTACCTGCGAAAAGACAACCGCCCCGGCAAGCCGAGGCGGTGTGTCCAAGGAAGTAATGGGCTTTTGTTTAGATCACGCCCTGGGCGAGCATAGCGTCCGCAACCTTCTTGAAACCAGCGATGTTAGCGCCGACCACATAGTCCCCCTCATGGTCGTACTCAGCGGCGGTAGCGGAGGTGTTACGGAAGATGTTCTCCATGATGTGCTTCAAGCGATCATCGGTGTACTCAAAGTTCCAGGAGTCACGCGACGCATTCTGCTGCATCTCCAATGCGGACGTAGCCACACCACCAGCATTCGCAGCCTTGCCCGGCAGGAAGTGAATATGGTTCTTGCGGTAGACCTCAATTGCTTCTGCGGTTGATGGCATGTTCGCCCCCTCAGCGACATACTTCACGCCATTGTCCACAAGTTTCTGAGCATGCTCACCGTCAAGCTCATTCTGGGTTGCACACGGCAGAGCAACATCCGCCTTGAGGTCCCAGATCGAGCCATCAGCGTGGAAGGTAGCGCCAGTCGCTTCCTCCACGTATTCGTTGACGCGACCGCGACGAACTTCCTTGACCTCCTTGAGCAGCTCCACATCAACACCATTCGGGGTTTCCACCCAACCGGAGGAATCGGAGAAACCAACGACGGTGGCACCAAGCTCCTGAGCCTTCTGGATGGCGTAGATAGCCACGTTGCCGGAACCAGAGACAATAACCTTCGCACCGTCGAGGGAATCACCGTGAGCCACCATCATCTTGTTGGTGATGTACACGGTGCCGAACCCGGTTGCCTCCGTACGCACCAGGGAACCACCCCACGTCAGGCCCTTACCGGTCAGAACACCAGACTCGTGCTCGTTGGTCAGGCGACGGTACTGCCCGAACAGGAAACCAATCTCACGGCCGCCGACACCGATGTCACCGGCGGGGACGTCGCGGTACTCGCCGATGTGGCGGTGCAGCTCAGTCATGAAGGACTGACAAAAACGCATGACCTCAGCATCAGACTTTCCCTTCGGATCGAAGTCGGAGCCACCCTTACCGCCACCGATGGGTAGGCCGGTCAGGGAGTTCTTAAAAATCTGCTCGAAACCGAGGAACTTGATGATGCCCAGGTTGACGCTCGGGTGGAAACGAAGGCCACCCTTGTAGGGGCCAAGAGCGGAGTTGAACTGGACACGGAAACCGCGATTGACGCGGACATCCCCATCGTCAGCAACCCACGGCACACGGAAGATGATCTGACGCTCCGGCTCACAGAGACGCTCGATCAGGCCGTAGTCGTTGTAGTGAGAGTCCTTCTGCAAAACGATCTTCAGGGAATCTAGAACCTCGGCGACTGCCTGGTGAAATTCCGGCTCCCCCGCGTTGCGCTTCAACAGCTTCTGGTAATAACCAGCGATCTGGTCGTCGTTCGTTGCCATCATCGATCCCTTCTTTCTATTAGCCGACAGTTTTGTCACTTTAGTGGCACTCGGTACGGAATGGGGAGTCGAGTTCACTCCAATTGCTAACGTCGGTACGCAATGAGAAAAAGTTCTTCCGCCGAACCCAACGCCGGACCAACAAGCAGGAGCAGCATCGTGACCGGACACACTTTCTCCACCGCCCGCGCCTCTGAAGAAGACACCGCTGGATTACCAGCAGATTTTCAGCCCAATGCGGACACTGTCCGAGTTGTTGTCGCCCCCGACGCTTTCAAGGGAACGACAAACGCACACCAAGCAGCAGAGTGGATCGCGGAAGGAATCCAGTCCATCATCATTGACTGTGACATTGAACACATCCCCATGGCAGATGGTGGCGAGGGGACCGCAGAGCTCTTCTCCGGCGAAATCATCACGCTGCCAACAACGGATGCGGCTGGGCGCCTCATCGAAGCCAGCTACACCTTTAACACCGCCGAAGCCACTGCTTATATTGACATCTCCGCTGCTACCGGTCTTCCTGCTGTCAAAGACACACCTGTCCCGCTGACTGGTGATACCTACGGCACAGGTGTCCTCATCGCTGACGCACAGTCGCGCGGGGCCTCCACCATCGTGCTGGGCCTGGGCGGTTCCGCAACGATTGACGGGGGAACCGGCATCCTCGTCGCACTTGGCGCAACCCCAATCGACGCGCAGGGTCGCCCTTTGAAACCCGGCGGCGGGAATCTGGGAGACTTGGCTGATTTTGATACCGCACACCTGAACATCCCAGCGGGTTCCGTGGATTGGGTGCTTTTATCCGACACGGAATTCCCTGCCACCGGCCCCCAAGGCGCAGCACGAGTCTTCGGCCCGCAGAAAGGCGCGTCCGACGAGGATGTTGAGAAAGTTGACGCCGCACTGGAGCACCTCTGCGAAGTCACCGGTGTAGATTCCCAGCAGCCGGGCTATGGCGCAGCGGGTGCTGTGCCAGTAGGGATCACGTGGCTTTCACAGATGCTGCACGGCAACACGGATCACGTGCACGTGTTGTCCGGCGCCCGCACCGTAGCTGCGGCGCACAACCTGCGGGAGAAAATTGGCAACGCCCACTTTGTGGTCACGGGTGAAGGCAGTTACGACGAGCAAAGCGTTAATGGCAAGGTCGTCTCAGTAGTGACAGAACTGGCTGCCGAGGCTGGCGCGACGCTGGCAGTGTGCGCTGGACGCTTTGATATTGAGGTCCCAGAAGGCGTTATCGCCGTGGATATCGGCCAGGACTTCGAGGATGTCCGGGCACAGCTGGTTCGCGCCGGAGCCCAGGCAGCAGTGGACTACCTCAATACCTCCACAACCCAGGGGTAAACCGCAGGCAGTTCAAAATCCATCTGGCGTTCCAATGCCACAGGATCACGTGGCAGGGTCGCCTTCGGGGTCAGCACACGGGACAGGCCCATTGCCAGCTGGTTCATAGAACTCGCGCCCTCGGCGGTGATGATATAGCGGGCAATCTTGGCGCCAGCGGAATTCTCTCCACGCTCTTCCTCATAAACCCGGCGCAGCTGAGCGTCGGTGTCAGGGGCGAGTTCCGGTGATTCGTCGATAAGCACGCCGCCATCTTCGAGCTTTCCGTGCTGGACAAGAATCTCTACTGCACGACTGAAAGCAGCACCGACAGCTTCCGCTGCGGACACGTCAGGGACGAGAACATCGAAGTGGATCCTAGGCATGAGCAAAGACTAGCGGATAACCTGAGAACCTATGACGCACCCGACGTTCCCCCTCCCCGCCGCCCGCGAGCCACTCACCGTCATGGCTGATGGGACAATTAAACAGCTCAACCCCTTCTCTGGAACCCAAGTGTGGACCGTCCCAGGGCGCGGCAATCGACCTTTGACTGCTACACACAAGGAGCCCCGCGCGCTGATAGATCAAGATTTCACAGCGGCGTGCAATTTCTGCTCCGACAACATGCTGGCCACTCCCCCGGAGAAATCCCGCATCATTTCCCGCGATGGTCACTGGGAGATTCTGCGAGACCTGATGCCACACGAGCTCCACGACACCGAACCGCTGTTTCGGCGTGTACCTAACTTGTTTGAGATTGTCTCCTACGACTACTGGGCCCAAAATTATGGCTTCAGCATGGACGAATCCCGCGCGGAGCACATGGAGCGCTACCTGGCGGATGAGGCGGGGCGCCGCCACGTGTTAAACATCGTGCGCACGCGTCTGAAAGCAGCAGGACACACCGAACCTTTCAGCGAAGCCGACCTTCTGAGCCATGTTCCCGCATATTTCGGTGGCGGACATGACGTAATCATCGCACGCCGGCACTACGTCGATGGCGCAACAGACAGCACACAGCTTGCGTCCTCCGGGAGCTTGAGCCCCGAAGAGCACCACGCTTTCATCACATTCACCATCGATTCGCTGCACGATCTCTACCAGCGCAACCGTTACGCACCGTACGTCTCCGTGTTCCAAAACTGGCTTGCTCCCGCCGGTGCTTCTTTTGAGCATCTGCACAAGCAGCTCGTTGCTATCGACGAGCACGGGGTCCAGGCCGAAATGGAAATAGCCAAACTGCGCGCCAACCCCAACATGTACAACGAATGGGGCATCAATTACGCCAGCCGCCACAACCTCATCATCGCGGAGAATGATTACGCGATCATGGCCGCTGGTGTTGGCCACCGCTACCCCACCATCAGTATCTATTCCAAGTCCGCAACATCGGAACCGTGGCTGCACAGCACTGATGAAGTCCGTGGCATGTCTGACCTTATCCATGCGGCACATGCGGCCACAGGGCCTCAGGTTGCGTGCAACGAGGAATGGCACCACAAACCCATTGACTTGGACATGCCCATGCCGTGGCGCATCAACATCAAGTGGCGTGTGTCCACCCTCGCTGGTTTTGAAGGCGGCACGCGTGTGTACGTGAACACCTTGTCCCCCTACGACATCCGCGACCGCACAGTCAGTGCTCTTTACAGCTTGCGCGATGCCGAAAAAATTGCCGACAACCTGCGCATTGCCACGGAGTGCTCGCCCGCACTCAACGTGCTGCGCTACAACCCGCTACTCAACCGCTAATACACTTCTGCACTAACAGAACACGAGCAATTTTTGAGGAGGCATCCCCGCTCATGACTGTTCAGCCGAACACCATCAAGGACATTCTGCAGAACTGCACTGTGGACCCCGTGTGGCAGCGCGAACTGTATGAAGAGCTTCACGCACACCCAGAGCTGTCCATGCAAGAATCCAACACGCATGCCCGAATTCTCATGGAGCTCGAGCGTTTTGACTGCCAGGTCATTGCGCCCATCGGCATCTACGGCATCGTCGCCGTTTTCCACAACGGCCCGCAAACCAATGGCAGTGCTGGCCCCACGGTGCTCTTCCGCGCAGACTTTGATGGACTGCCGGTCACTGAGACCACAGGTGCACCGTATGCCTCCACGGACACCGCCACTCGCCCAGATGGCACCGTCACTGGCCTTATGCACGCCTGTGGCCACGACATGCACGTCACCGCCCTGCTGAGCCTGTGCGACAT
Source organism: Corynebacterium tuscaniense DNF00037 (assembly GCF_000759055.1). Lineage (NCBI taxonomy): Bacteria > Bacillati > Actinomycetota > Actinomycetes > Mycobacteriales > Corynebacteriaceae > Corynebacterium > Corynebacterium tuscaniense. The sequence continues at coordinate 21,315 of NZ_JRNG01000002.1, forward strand.
CATGGACAACAACCGCGAACATTGGGCCGGCACCTTCGTCGCACTGTTCCAGCCCGGTGAGGAAATTGGACGGGGCGCCAGCGAGATGATCACTGATGGGCTAACGGAACGTATCCCCCGCCCCGACATCTGCCTAGGCCAACACGTCATGCCGGGCCGCGCCGGGCAGGTGCAAACTAAGCCCGGCCCCCAGTTTGCGGCCTGCGATTCCATCCGCATCCACATCCCCGGTCGCGGCGCTCACGGTTCCATGCCTCACGCAGCCATTGACCCCACGTACACCGCGGCCCACATTGTGCTTCGCCTCCAGGGCATTGTTGGCCGCGAGGTCAACCCGAAAGATTTCGCCGTGATCTCCGTTGGTCAGCTCAATGCGGGCACAACCAACAACATCATCCCCAGCCATGCAGAGCTGGTGCTCAACTGCCGTTTCTACAACGACGATGTGAAACACAAGGTCTACGCCGCTATCCAGCGCGTAGTCATCGCTGAGTGTGAGGCTTCCGGCATCCAGGAAGAACCCCACTTTGAGTATTTTGCACACGGCGAACTGCTGGACAATGACGTGGACGCTTTCCACACTGTCCGCACGACATTCGACGCAGTTTTTGGTACGGATTCTGTCGACGCAGAGCCATCGACAGTCTCCGAAGACTTTGCCAACATCCCACTCGCATTCGGCGTGCCCTACATTTTTTGGCTCATCGGATCCACGCCACGCACGGTGTGGGACAAAGCCGTAGCAGAGAACCGAGTCAACCTAGATGTACCGGTCAACCACATGCCCAGCTTCTTGCCGGAGTATGAGCCAACCGTCCACGCGGCAACTCATGCCGCCGCGGCAGCCGTGCTGACCTACCTAGCCACCAACTAGTGGGTACAGTGGCGAGCGTTAGAGACTCAACTATCTGAAGTCCAGAGGTATTTTTCAAACATGAATCTGCCAACCACCCCGTCCGAATTCACTGACACTGTCGGCGGCCACGTCCGTTCAGTCTCCGGCTCCGCTCCTGACACGTCTACCCCGAAGAAGTTCTGGACCGGTCTTTCCCTCGCGGCGATGGAGCAATTCGCCGACAACTGGGATGCCACCCGCGCCACCTACAAGGCAACACGCCAGCAGGCCTACTTCTCTGCCGAGTTCCTCATGGGTCGCGCGCTGCTGAACAACCTGACCAACCTGGGTCTTGTCGATGACGCCATCAAGGTCGCCGAGGAAAACGGCCAGAACTTCGTTGATGTCCTTGAGGCTGAGCACGATGCCGCGCTGGGTAATGGCGGTTTGGGCCGCCTCGCTGCCTGCTTCCTCGATTCCGCTGTCACGCAGGACTACCCGGTCACCGGCTACGGCTTGCTCTACCGCTACGGTCTGTTCCGCCAGGAGATCACCGACGGTTTTCAGAAGGAGCACCCGGATGCATGGAAGGAAAGCTTCTACCCCTTCATCGTCCGCCGTGGTACGCAGCAGCGCATTGTGAAGTTCGACGACATGCACGTCCGCGCCATCCCCTACGACATGCCCATCACTGGCTATGGCACGGATAACGTGGGCACGCTGCGTCTGTGGGATGCCTCCCCGATGAGCGAGTTCGACTACGACGCATTCAATTCCCAGCGCTTCTCCGATGCCATCCTCGAGCGCGAAGCCGTGCATGACCTCACGCGCGTGCTGTACCCGAATGACACCACCTACCAGGGCAAGGTGCTGCGCGTCCGCCAGCAGTACTTCTTCGTCTCCGCGTCGCTGCAGGAAATGATCGATAACTACATCGAGCACCACGGTAAGGATCTGCGTGGCTTCGCCGAGTACAACTCCGTGCAGCTCAATGACACTCACCCGGTGCTGGGCATTCCTGAACTCATGCGTTTGCTTCTCGACGAGCACGGGATGTCCTGGGAAGACGCCTGGGAGGTAACCACCAAGACCTTCGCGTACACCAACCACACGGTGCTGCAGGAAGCACTGGAAACCTGGGATGTGTCCATCTTCCAGCAGCTCTTCAAGCGCATCTGGGAAATCGTGGTGGAGATTGACCGCCGTTACCGCGAGGACATGGCATCCCACGGCTTGGAGCCGGACACGATCCACCACTACTCGCCGGTGCACGATGGCAAGGTCCACATGGCATGGATTGCCTGCTACGGCTCCTATTCCATCAACGGTGTCGCCGCGATCCACACGGACATTCTGAAGCGTGACACGCTGAATTTCTGGTACGAGCTCTACCCGCAGAAGTTCAACAACAAGACCAACGGTGTGACCCCACGCCGCTGGCTGCGTATGTGCAACCCACGCCTGTCTGAGCTGCTCGACCGCCTGGTCGGTTCCGATGAGTGGGTCACGGACATGGACCAGCTCAAGGAGCTGCGCCACTACGCCGACGATGATGCGGTGATGAAGGAGCTCAGCGACATCAAGGCGGCGAATAAGAAGGACTTTGCCGAGTGGGTGCGCATCCACGAAGGCGTTGACATTGATCCGGACTCCATCTACGACACGCAGATCAAGCGTCTCCACGAGTACAAGCGCCAGCTACTCAACGCCCTCTACATCCTTGACCTGTACTTCCGCATCAAGGATGGGGAAACGGATATTCCGAAGCGCACGTTCATCTTCGGCGCCAAGGCCGCGCCGGGCTACGTCCGCGCCAAAGCGATCATCAAACTGATCACCACCATCGGCGACCTGGTTAACAACGACCCGGAAACCTCCAAGTACATCCGCGTTGTGTTCATTGAGAACTACAACGTTTCCCCGGCTGAGCACATCATCCCTGCCACGGATGTCTCCGAGCAGATTTCCACCGCCGGCAAGGAAGCCTCGGGTACGTCCAATATGAAATTCATGATGAACGGCGCGCTCACCTTAGGCACGATGGATGGCGCGAATGTTGAGATCGTCGATTCCGTCGGTGAAGACAACGCCTACATCTTCGGTGCCCGCGAGGAAGAGCTGCCGGGGTTGAAGAAGACCTACAACCCGACTGAGGTCTACGAGAACAACCCCGCTATCAAGCGCGTGCTCGATGCGTTTATCGACGGCACGTTGGATGACAATCACACCGGCATGTTCTCCGATCTGCGTGATTCTTTGCTTATCGACGGTGGATGGAACACCCCGGACCCCTACTACGTCCTGGGTGACTTCGAGTCCTACAAGGAGACCCGCGACCGCATGGCCAAGGAGTACTACGCTGACCCGCTGCACTGGGCGCGCATGTGCTGGATCAATATCTGCGAATCTGGCCGCTTCTCCTCTGACCGCACGATCCGTGACTACGCAACTGAGGTGTGGCAGATCAAGCCGACCCCGATCAACTAGTGGCATTCATCTGTCATGATTCTGTGTGATGATCCTGCTCGTTGATAATCACGATTCCTACACATTCAACCTCGCCCACCTCGTCGCAGAGGTGAGCGGGGTTGAACCCCTTGTTGTGCCCGCGCACAAGGGGGCTGAGCTGCCGGACAGAGTCCGTGCCGGTGAATTCAGCCATGTAGTGATCTCCCCTGGCCCAGGCACACCCGAACGGGAAGAAGACTTCGGTGTATCCCGGCGCGTCATCGAAGCCGCCGCGGAAGCACACATTCCTCTCCTCGGTGTCTGCTTAGGCCATCAGGGCCTAGCCATGTTGGCAGGTGCACGCGTCACCCGTGCGCCCGAACCGCGCCATGGGTTCATCTCGCGTCTCACTCATTCCGACGAAGGGATCTTCGCGGGCATCCCACAAGACGTGGAAGTGGTGCGCTACCACTCCCTCCACGTGGAAGAGATCCCCGGTATCACGGTTCATGCCCGCAGCGAGGACGGCGTGATCCAAGCCTTCAAAGTGGATCACGCACCACACTGGGGTGTCCAGTTCCATCCGGAGTCCATCCTCACACAACATGGCGCTACCCTCATGCGCAACTTCCTCGGCGGGTGGCGCCTGACCCACCGTGAGATCCCTGGGGCGATTGATTGTCAGCGCGTGTTCAACGCAATCCGACAAGACGGCAACGACGCTTTCTTCCTGGATTCTGCTGATGCCCGGGGAAGTTTCTCCATTCTCGGGGATACTGCTGGCGATTTTTCCCGCTCCATCCGCTACTCGCTTAATGCCGACGGCGATGACATCCTCCAGATCCTCGACCAGGAATTGTCCACTCCGATCTTTGACGCACCCAATCTACCGTTCACCGGTGGTGTGATCGGCTACCTCGGTTACGAATGTGCCGAGTTAACTCTGCCTGTCACGCTCAGTCATTCCTCCCCGTACCCGGATGCTTACTTCGTCCGGCCACAGTCCTTCATCGTCTACGACCATAAGCGCGAAATCTCCCATCTCTGCTGTCTCACTGGCACAGACTCCCGTTTCCTCTTGGACCGGCTCGAGAGCGCCCTACAAAGCTCCAACAGTCCCCGTACCTCCAATCCTGCACACATTCAGCCCGGCTCATGGCGCACTCCGGATTATCTGAACCGCATCGAGGAAGCCCAGGAGCTCCTCCGCGCAGGTGAAAGCTACGAGATCTGCTTGACCGACACATACACCGCAGAGATTACTGGTGACATGCATGCGCCCCTCCGCGCACACAACCCAGCGCCTTATGCTGCCCACCTGATCTTCGACGGCATCGAAGTAGCAAGCGCTTCTCCTGAACGGTTCCTCACCGTGCGGGGCCGAAACGTGGAAGCCAAGCCCATCAAAGGCACAGTCGCGGTTGACGAGGATCCTGCACTCCTAAACAATGAGAAGACCCGTGCGGAAAACCTCATGATCGTGGATCTGGTGCGTAATGATCTTTCCCGCGTGTGCGAACCAGGCACCGTCACTGTCCCCGGCCTCATGCAAGTGGAAAGCTATGCCACTGTCCACCAGCTCGTCTCCATCATCACCGGTCGACTAAAAGCTGGCGCTACCGCCGTCGACGCGGTGCGGGCCACGTTCCCACCCGGCTCCATGACAGGCGCACCGAAACTACGCACCTGCGAGATCATCGACCGCCTAGAAACCGGCCCACGCGGTGTCTACTCCGGTGCGCTGGGTTATTTCGGCTACGACGGCCAAGCGGATCTCTCCGTGGTTATCCGCACCGCCGTGCGCACTGGTTCCACCGTGACAGTGGGTGCCGGCGGCGCAATCGTTCTCGCTTCTGATGCAGACGCAGAACTAGCGGAGCGTGACCTCAAAGCAGAGGCTGTCCTGGGCGCCTTCAACGACTAGTGGGAGCACGGCGCAACTCGCCTTCTACTTGTTCTTAGATAGGCAGACGTACGGAAGAAGTCCTTCGCACCGGAACTCTTGTGGGGCAGCGGACCCAAAAGCAATGCTCGACAAACCAAGCGCGAGTAAAGGCAGCTTGATAAGTGAGTTTGCAAAGCTCACCAGGTTGAAGTCTGAGGATAACTGTGGTGCTCCAGCCGCTGGTGGTTGCGCAGGTTCAGCAGTAGCGCTCGGGGCGTGGACAGTGACGGCCCCGAACGCGACGGTGCCTGCAAGGGCGAGAGCGGCGATACGTTGACGGGTCATTGTTTCCTCCTCATTGTTCAACAGAAGTCCTCACAACCCATCAATCGCTTAGATAGGCAAAAACGATACATCCCTCCACGATTTTCTCACTTCACCAGCGCGGACACTGTCCCCCATGAATATTTTCCTGTGAGATCATCGCTTAGATAGACACTGCTTGCCTACTTTTGGAGTCTTCGATGAGTAATTACGCTTGGCACGACGGCTTTGTGCCTCGTGATTTCCCACATGGCCCCTTCGATGTTGCGGATTCCTGGCGCCATTCATTCGGACGAACTAATGGGTTAGATCTGCATCTGAAACGCTTCATACACACGGCAGGTCCACTTCCGTTGGGCTTCGTGGATGAGATGCTCGCACTGCTTGAACAAGGCGAGCTCTTTCCCCGTATCGCTGCCACGTCGAACCTGCTACTGCTGGATATCCGCCCCGCCCCACCAGCACGCACGGAAACCCGTCTGACATATGTTTCTGCGCCGGACCCACGCGAACACCCTCTGGTCAAAGGGCCCGATTTTGGTGCGCTACGTGCTTATCGGTCACTCCATCAAGCGGACAATACCGATGACACGGTGATTACCGCACCCGATGGCTCGATGCTGGAAACCACCACTGGCGCTCTGGTGATGTGGGGCAACGACACTTTGTACGTCCCCGACGGCATCGGGCTGCCCAGTGTGACGCTGCATCAGGTAACAGCGCAGGCGGGTAGCAAGGGCATCAAAGTGGCACCGCGCCACATCACCCCGGAGCTTGCCACCGAACATCCTCTATGGTTTCTCAACTCACTGCACGGAATCAGTCCTGTCAGTGAGATTCACACCAGCACCGGGGTGATCAATCCCCCGCCTCACCCCAACTACGCGCAGTGGCGGGACTGGTGGTGGGACGGTTTCCTCTAAGAAGCCTTACGGCTTCTTAGAGCTTTTTCGGGTTACGCGTGTCCTCGCCCAACTGGTGCACGTGAATCATGTTCGTTGTGCCAGCAACACCCGGCGGGGTGCCGGCAACCACGACCATGGTATCGCCTTCCTTGTACTTCTCAATGGACAACAGCGACTTGTCCACCACGGCCATCATCTCGTCCGTGTCATCAACCTTCTGGCACAAGAACGTCTCCGCACCCCACGTCAACGCCAACTGTGAGCGCACCTCTTGACGCGGAGTGAAAACCAGCAACGGCAGATGGGAACGCAAGCGTGCCATACGTCGCGCTGTTTCACCGGAGTTGGTAAAGGCAACGAGGGCGCGAGAGTTAAGGCGCTCCGCAATATCGCGAGCGGAGTAAGAAATCACACCGCGCTTCGTACGTGGGATGTGGTTAAGCGGCGGAACGTTGCCCATGGACTCCGCTACACGCACGATGCGGTCCATGGTTTGTACCACGTTGCGTGGATCCACACCGATAGATGTCTCACCGGAGAGCATCACTGCATCCGTGCCATCTAGCACAGCGTTAGCTACATCAGATGCCTCCGCACGCGTTGGGCGAGAGTTCTCAATCATAGAGTCAAGCATCTGCGTTGCCACGATCACCGGCTTCGCGTTCTCACGCGCAATCTGGATGACACGTTTTTGCACCAGCGGCACCTGTTCCAGCGCAATTTCGACACCCAGATCACCACGCGCAACCATCACCGCGTCGAAAGCCAGGATGATCGATTCAAGCGCATCAACTGCTTCCGGCTTCTCCAGCTTCGCAATTACGGGCACGCGGCGGCCAACCTCATCCATGATCTCGTGAACAAGATCCACATCAGAAGGCGAACGCACGAAAGATAGAGCGATGAAATCCACACCGAGCTTCAATGCGAAACGCAAGTCTGCCTTGTCCTTTTCAGACAAAGCCGGCACCGAAATATTCATGCCCGGTAGGGAAACACCCTTGTTGTTGGACACCGGGCCACCCTCGACGACCTTGCACACAACATCGTTGCCTTCAACGGCGGTGCACACGAGCGCCACCTTGCCATCATCGACCAGCAAGCGGTCGCCCGGCTGAGCGTCTTCCGCAAGCTGCTTGTATGTGGTGGATACCCGGTCATGTGTGCCCACAACATCATCGACGGTGATGCGAATTTCCTCGCCGGTCCCCCAGTACGTCGTTCCATCGCCTTCGAAGCGGCCGAGACGAATTTTCGGGCCCTGCAGATCAGCGAGGATACCTACCGCCTTACCAGTTTCATCGGTGGCTTCGCGCACCCACTTGTAGTTTTGTTCGTGGTCCGGGTAGTCACCATGGGAAAAGTTCAGGCGGGCGACATCCATGCCGTCACGCACAAGGCCAAGAATTGCATCTTTGCTGGCCACAGCAGGTCCGAGAGTACAAACAATCTTGGTGCGTCTGTCCACTGTCATCCACTTCTTCTTATCTGCGCGAGGGATCTGATACCTCGCCTACGCTACCGAAACTAAACGGGTTTCGCTCTATGGCATTTTAGGCTTCTCAGCGTCGGATTGTTCCTCCGCATCACCACTGTCTACATCCGCTTCTTCATTCATTGCTGCCGGAACGCTCTGCTTAGATTTCATCCATACGAAAACGATCGTGGCAACGAGGAAGATGACGGTCGAAACAACCAAGTTGACGCGCAGCCCAAAGATGAGGTTTGCAGCATCCGCACGCATGAATTCCATAAAGATACGGCCCAAGGCGTAGGACGCGACGTAGAGCACGAAGACGCGTCCATTGCCCAGGCGGAACTTCTTCTCCGCCCAGAGCAGGAAGCAAAAGACGGACAGGTTCCAGATCATCTCGTACAAGAACGTGGGGTGAACGCTCGCAATAACTTCCCCCGTTGACCTACCGGTTAGCGGCGCGAAGGCACCAGTTTCATCCACGCGGTAATAAATATCCAACGCCCACGGCACATCGGTGGGCCGCCCATAGAGCTCCTGGTTGAAGTAATTACCCAAACGGCCAATGGCCTGCGCCAAGATGATGCCCGGGGCCACAGCATCCGCAAAGGGCACGAGTGGAACCTTCTTGAATTTAAACAAAGCCCACACTGCCAACGTACCCAGCGTCACGGCCCCCATGATGCCCAGACCACCGGCGGAGAAGTTGAAGATCTGCTTCCAGTCCTTGCCAGGCCCGAAGTAGCTGTCATAGTCCGTGATCACGTGATAGGTACGACCGCCAATAATTCCAGCGGGGATTGCCACAATCGCCGCATCCCACACGGTGTCCGGATTACCACCGCGCGCCTTGTAGCGTCTCAGCGTCAACACCATGGCCACGATGATGCCTGTAATGATGCACAGCGCATACGCGCGAATAGGCACCGGACCTAAGTACCAGACGCCCTGCGGGGGTGAGGGGATGTTGGCAAGGATCTGCGTATTCACGCCCAATAGTGTGCCACGCTAGCCTCCCCAGCGCGAAGGACAGGCCGGGTGTTGTCCAGCTGCCACGAGTTTGCGTGTCGCTGCTGTGACGTCATTACTGTTCATCACTGCCTCACCGGCAATGACAGCATCAGCCCCGGTTGAGGCAGCTGCCATGAGATCACGTGCGTTGCGCACACCACCCAAACTGATGCGCACCACGCTTTCCGGCAAGCCAGGCTCAATATCGCTGAAGGCCTGACGGTTGACCTCGTTTGTATCAAAGGTCCACGAGTTCACACCGATCACCGTCGCACCCGCGGCAAGGGCACGGTCCGCTTCCTCCGGTGTGCGCACCTCAGCCATACCCACCATGCCCAAGGATTCCACGCGATCCAAAAGGCTTTCCAGCCGTGCTTGTTCTAAAAGCCCGACTTGCAGTGGCACCATATCGGCGCCATAGCAGCGGGCTTCGTGGATTTGATAGGGGTCAACGATGACGTCACGGCACACCATGGGCAAACTCGTGGCCCGGCGGGCTTCTTGCATGTCCTGCAAGGAGCCGTCGAAACGCAATCGCTCAGTCTGGCAGGCAATGAGTGCTGCTCCCCCAGATTCAATTTCAGCGGCGAGTGCGCCCACGGACTGCGCTGTATGCGTCACATGGGTAGGGCCGAAGACCGGGGATGTGCGTTTGATTTCTACGATCACGCCACAACCAGGCCTGAGTAAAGCGGCAAGTGCATCGCGGTTATCAGACAAACTGCGCGAGCGAGCTTTAATCTCCTGGAAAGGAATCACCGCCTCACGGGCGGCAACGCCCGCGAGTACACCGGCGACAACGGGATTTTCGCTCGCCGGTATGACAACCTGTTGATTGCCCTGCACCGCGGTCATATCTTCAGAGAGTATCCGTTCGTGGTGGTGGGAACGAAATCAGGTGTGGCGGTTATCTTCCGTGGGATCGATGTCCGCATCGATGGCATCCCACAAAACTCGGCCTGATTGGGGTTCTGCTTCGAGGTCCTGCTCGATCTTTTCTTTGCGCTGAGAGGACTTCTCGTATTTGCTCATCGTCGCAGCATCTTGCCCTGGACGCACTGCCAGAATCAGGCCACCCACAACAGCGATGAGCGCTCCCACCACTGCAAGCACAGGTGGTACAACAGCGGTGTTCACCGCGGTGATGTCAGCCCAGGAGGTGATAGTGGCGTCACTGTCTTCAATGTCATACAGCAGCAGGGCGGATACCCGTTCTGGGTCTGGTGTGCCCAGCAACAAACCCAACGGCGCGACTGTCACAGCAGCTGCCGCGACTGCGCCCACTGCGCCCACGATGCGCCTCCCCCAGCGGCGCAGTGCCAAGCCCGCGATGGTTGCGGCAAGCAGCACCAAGACCACTGCAGTGACTTCAGTGGACCATTCCGCGCCATTAATCGGTGCAGATCCGTCACCAGTACGGTCGTCGGCATAATCTGCGGTCAACCATGTCATGCGGGACGCTAGCCAAAGTACGAGCCCGCCAAGCCCCATCAACAATGCGCCAATTTTGTTCATTACTGCTCCAACAGCACATCAGCATCAAAACACGTGCGGTCGCCTGTATGGCACGCGCCGCCGGTCTGACGGACCACCATCAACAGCGTATCCCCATCGCAGTCAAGCTTGACTTCAAGGACTTCTTGCACGTTTCCGCTAGTCATGCCTTTAATCCAGTATTCAGAACGGGAGCGGGAAAAGTATGTGCCCTGGCGTGTGGCCAAGGTGTAGGCAAGAGCACGCTCATCCATCCAGGCCATCATCAGTACTTCCCCAGAATCCGCCTGCACAATGGTGGGAACCAATCCCGCTTCATTAAATCGGATGCGGTCTTTCACCTGGGGGTCGAGGACTGCTTCTTCAGGTTTCACGGGCGTACCTCATACCCAGCCTGAGCTAAGCTCTGCTTCACCTCAGCAATGGATACCTCACCGAAGTGGAAAATGGATGCAGCTAACACAGCATCAGCACCTGCTTCGACAGCCGGTGGGAAATGCTCAGCCTTCCCAGCGCCGCCAGAAGCGATGATGGGAATCGACACCGCTTCGCGCACGCGCTCGATCAGCTCGATGTCGAAGCCTTCCTTCGTGCCGTCACCGTCCATGGAGTTGAGCAGGATCTCCCCCACGCCCAGCTTCTCACCAGTCTTGGCCCACTCAATCGCATCAAGACCCGCCGAGCGGGTACCACCATGCGTGGTCACTTCAAATCCATCCCCGGCGCGACGTGCATCCACAGACAAGACGATGCACTGGGCACCGAATTCACGCGAAAGCTCCGAGAGAAGCTCCGGCCGTGCGATGGCAGCGGTGTTCACAGACACCTTGTCAGCACCGGCGCGCAGCAGTTCACGGACATCCTCCGCGCTACGAACCCCACCGCCAACGGTCAAAGGAATGAACACTTGCTCAGCGGTACGACGCACCACATCCAGCATGGTGCCCCGGCCTTCCTTCGAGGCACTCACGTCCAGGAAAGTCAGCTCATCTGCCCCTTGCTCGCCGTAGAGCTTGGCTAGTTCCACTGGGTCACCTGCATCGCGCAGGTTTTCAAAGTTCACTCCCTTGACCACTCGGCCGTTGTCTACGTCCAAACATGGGATGACTCGTGTGGCTACGGTCATGGGGCCTCCTACTCGTCGTCAAGCAATGCTTTTAATCGTACGCAGTACGGATTCATGAACATCCGGAGACCCTGCGATGACGCCCAAAGAGCCGAGCTCCCACTCATTGCCGTCAATATCCGTGACCACCGCTCCGGCACTACGCGCAAGCAGCACTCCCGCGGCATTATCCCACGGGTGCGGTGAGAAACTCACGGCAGCTTCATACACACCCTGGGCAACAAACGCGAGGTCAATACCCACAGAGCCGCTAATACGCGGGCGCATATTCGCGTACTCCAACGCCTTGATCAACCGCAAGCGACTATCCGGGGGGATCCTGCTTCCCTCATCGGACCCCACGGCCCCAACGCCCACTTGGTTGGATACGTGCGCCGCCATGTTCACGGGCGGCAACAGCTCCCCGTTGAGGTGTACTCCAGAGCCGTGATGTGCAGTCAACCGCATGTTCAACAGCGGAATATCGGTGACAGCGACCACCGGCTGTTTGTCCACCACGAGGGAGATGAGAATCGCACAGCTGGGGTTGCCTGATGCGTAGTTCGCAGTGCCATCGATGGGATCAACAACCCAGCTCGCGTCATTGCGCAGGACACCGCCTTCTTCCTCCCCCAGGACAGGAATACCGGTGGCCGCGATCAGCTGATCACGAAGCATCTCCTCAATGTGAAGATCCATCTCCGTAGCAAAATCACCGCTCTTTTTGTACAAAGCGGGCAGGCTACCTAGGCCGTCGACGAACATCCGGCGGGCTTCGTCGGCGGCTTCCTCAGCGATGCGAAGGTACTCGCGTATTTCGTCTTTGGCCATTGGTGCCCTACTTGCCTCTTGCGGCCCGGAGAGCCTCAGGCAGGGTGAAACGGTTCTCGTACAAGGCTTTACCCACGATGACGCTGTCAATGCCTTCGTCTGCATAGCGGGCAATCTCAGCGATGTCCTCGAGAGTGGACACGCCACCCGATGCCGTCACAACCGCATCTGTTGCCGCAGAGACATCACGCAACAATTCAACGTTGGGCCCGGACAGGGTGCCATCCTTGCTCACATCGGTGACCACGAAGCGGGAGCATCCAGCTGCGTCGAAGAACTCCAACACCTCCCACAGGTCACCGCCATCAGATGTCCAGCCACGGCCCTTCGTCCGCCACTGGCCGTTTTCCTCGCGCACAGCAATATCAATTGCAATCGCGTCGCCATGGCGGGAAATGACGTCCTTGGCCCACTCCGGATTCTCTAGCGCAGCAGTACCAATGTTCACGCGCCTCGCACCGGTACCCAGTGCACGGGCCAGGCTGTCATCATCACGAATGCCACCGGTCAACTCAACGTTGATGCTTAGCTCACGGGTGATCTCCGCCATGAGTTCATGGTTCGATCCACGCCCGAAGGCGGCATCCAGATCGACGAAGTGCAGCCACTCCGCACCGTCGGCCTGCCACTTAAGTGCTGCTTCAAGCGGCTCCCCGTAGGACTTTTCTGTGCCCGCTTCCCCCTGGTCAAGCCGAACAGCCTTGCCGTCTACAACATCGACAGCGGGAAGCACAGTGAACAAACCAGAGTTTTCCATATCCGCATTCTATGGGGTCTGGTCTACCTGAGTGAATCGACCCAGTTCTTCAGTAGCTGCAGGCCTGCGTCGCTCGATTTTTCCGGGTGGAATTGTGTTGCCCACAAGGGCCCATTTTCTACGGCTGCGACAAAACGGGAGTTGCCGTGCTGCGACCAGGATACTTTCGGCGCTGCGATGAACTCGTCCTCTTCCATCTCCCAGTGTTGCACGCCGTAAGAGTGGACGAAATAAAAGCGCGTTTCTCCATCCAGCCCCGCAAACATCTGCGATTCAGAGGCGATGTCTACAGTGTTCCAACCCATGTGCGGGAGAACAGGGGCATCAAGCTTTTCCACGACCCCCGGCCACTGCCCACACCCCTCCGTATCAATGCCGTGTTCCACTCCACGATCAAACATGACCTGCAGCCCCACGCAGATCCCCAACACCGGGCGGTCACCAGCCAAACGTTGACCAATGATGCGGGGGCCTGCCACCTCACGTAATCCGCGCATGCACGCATCAAAAGCGCCTACACCGGGGACAACTAAGCCGTCAGCTTCCACCGCCACCATCGGGTCGCGGGTGACAACAACATCACCACCGACGTGCTCCAAAGCACGCTGAGCGGAACGGAGGTTACCTGCGCCGTAATCAAGCAGCGCCACGACTGAACTCATAAACGTGATGTTAGTTGGGGCTGCGCGCGAAGTCCGTGAGGGCCCCAATCAAGCCGAGCAGTAGGATCACCGCACCAACTGCGAATGACCAGGGCGCGCCAATACCCACGATGAGGAAGCCGAAGAGGAACGACCCGGCTGCTTGCCCACCGTCAAAGGAGATGTTCCACACAGTTGATGCCAGGCTCATCTGTGATGGGGGGCAACGGTAATACAGGGAGAGCAAGGACTCGTTTTGCACCAACCCAAAACCAATGCCGTACATAAACGCAGTCGCGATAATCCATGCGGGCGCACTGTCCGCATGGAGACACCACGCGAACCCAGCCATACCGGCCGCACCAAACAGGTGCGCCGGGATCATCAGCGCGCCCGGCGCACCACGACGGTCTGCAATCGCGCCAGACGCTAGGCGTGCAAACATCACCGCGAGATTCACCACTGCCAGCACGATGCCACCCAAAGCAGCTGTTTCCGCAACCCCCGATTCCCGGATCGCAGCGGGCAGGAAGTTAGAGATCAAGCTGTACGCGCCCGACATGAGCACCAAGGCCAACACCGGCAGCACCAGGACGATCCAGCCCGGCGCAGCACCACGTATCTTGGGCTCAGCTGGTGCGCCCTTGAGCGCTGGAATTCTGAAACAGGCAGCCGCGCCCAGCGCCGCAACCAACAGCGCCAGAATCCACACCGGGAAGTACCCAAACCGTTCTGCCACTGCCAGGCCCACAGGAAGTGTGATCAACTGTGCCAGCCCACCTGATGCGCCGAAAATACCGGTGGCTTTGCCCAGAAACTTCCGTGGCACAAGCTCCGGGATAATCGCCGCCTCAGACACCGTCATCGCACCGAAGCCCATGCCGCGAATGATCGACACGAAAAAGACCATTGCCGGCGACATGCTGACGGACAACAACAGCGCCGGCACGCCCAACAAAACTGCGGACATCACAATCACGGAACGGTACGTGAAGCGGCGCAACACCCGTGGCATGAACAGCTGGGTGACCACAGTGGCAACCATGAACACACCGGTGGATGCGCCAGCCAACGCAGCAGAACCCGTGGAATCCAACACCGCCACCGGAATGACCGGCAACAGCATCGCCCACGAACCGAAGGCAGCAGCAACAGCGATAAGCGCCGGGATATATCCCGGCGCTGACCATACTGATTTCACATTCACATCAGTCATCTAAGGCATCGCCCCAAAGAGCACAATCAATGCGCCAGCAAGTGCGAGCGCCGCAAGGATACCCATGACAATCGACGGGACTTTCAAATCTTGCCGGTAAAAGGACCACGTCCCGCCCGCTAACAAACCCGCTGCAATGAACAGCATCCATACGGAAATACCGCCAAGAACGCCCACTAGAGCGCGCCCTTCGTGGACGGCACACCGGTGACACGCGGATCCATTTCATAGGCCGCACGCAGTGCACGTGCCACTGCCTTGTATTCCGCTTCCGTGATGTGGTGCGGGTCGCGGCCGTACTCCACATTGATGTGCAGCGTAATGCGCGCGTTGTACGCCAGCGTTTCAAAGAAGTGCCGGTTAATCACCGTGGCGTAGTGGCCACCGATGATCTGCCATTCCATGTTCTCCGGCTCACCGTTCATGACAAAATACGGGCGGTTCGAAATATCCACGATGGCGTTCACCAGGGTCTCGTCCATCGGCAGAGCCATAGAACCGAAGCGGCGGATGCCGTTCTTATCCCCCACTGCGTCGATAAGCGCCCAGCCCAGCGTGATCGCAGTGTCCTCCACGGTGTGGTGTGCATCGAGCTCGATATCGCCCTTTGCCTTCACGGTGAGGTCAAAGCTGCCGTGAGTACCAAATGCGGTGAGCATGTGGTCAAAGAACGGCAGGCCCGTAGCCACATGCACCTTGCCTGTTCCATCAAGGTTGATCTCAACAGAAATATCCGACTCGCTCGTCGTGCGCTGCGCTTTACCAATGCGATCAGCCATTGTTCTTAATCTCCTTCGCCGCGTTCAAGAATGCGTCGTTTTCTTCATCCAACCCAATTGTCACACGCAAATGTCCCGGCACGCCGACATCGCGGATCAGCACACCCCGATCAAGGAATTGCTGCCATGCGGCCGCAGCATCATCAAAGTGCCCAAAGAAAAGGAAGTTCGATTCACTCGGCACAACCTCGTAGCCGTACTCGAGCAGTGCTGCCTGAACTCTTTCGCGTTCGCGCGCAAGCTTATCGACGTATCTCAGCGTCTCCTCCGCATGCCTCAACGCCACTCGCGCGGCTGCCTGCGAAATCACCGAGAGGTGGTACGGCAAACGCACCAGCATCACTGCCTCAATGAACGCCGAGTCGGCTACGAAGTACCCGAGACGCCCCCCAGCAAAGTCAAAAGCCTTAGACATCGTGCGCGACACAACCAGCTTGGTTGGGTACTTCGCCAGCAGGGTCACTGCCGACGGGCTCGGCGAGAACTCTGCATACGCCTCATCCACGATGACGATGCCGGATGCTGCATCAATAATGCGCTCAATGTCCTCCAACGAGGTGGAATCACCCGTCGGGTTGTTCGGGGTTGTCACAAACACGACATCCGGTTGCTTCTCAGCGATCGCTTCCAACGCGCGATCCATGTCAATACGGAAGTCCGCACCGCGTTCCACCCCGATGAACTCAGTCTGCGTACCCGCACTCAAGATCGGGTGCATGGAATAGGACGGCACAAAGCCCATCGCGGACCGCCCCGGCCCGCCAAAAGCCTGCAGCAACTGCTGCAATACCTCGTTGGAACCATTCGCGGCCCAGAGGTTATCCACCGTCACGTGCACACCGGTCTGACGGCTCACATATGCAGCAAGATCCTCGCGCAGCTCCACCGAATCGCGTTCCGGGTAGCGGTTCAGGCGACCGGCAACGCGGGCAACTTCGGCCACCAAATCGTCGATAAGTGTCTGCGACGGCGGATACGGGTTCTCATTCGTATTCAGCGCATATGGCACGTGAAGCTGCGGGGCACCATACGCAGACTTACCGCGCAGCTCTTCGCGCAGTGGCAGATCAGATAATTCAGCCATTAGTTTTCCTCCGTCCGTGCCTTGATCGCCTCACCGTGGGCCGGCAACTGCTCATCTTCTGACAAAGCGATGATGTGCTGGCCCACCTCCTTCAACGCTGTCTCGTCATACTCAATCAAATTCACTGGGCGCAGGAAGGTATGCGTGGTCAGGCCCGGATTAAACCGCGCGGTCCCCGAGGTTGGCAGCACGTGGTTCGAACCTGCGATGTAATCCCCCAACGGCACCGGCGAATACGGGCCCACAAAGATGGCGCCCGCATGCGTGATCCGGCGCGCCACCTCAGCCGCATTACGCGTGTGAATCTCCAAGTGCTCCGCGGCATAGGCATCCGCAACCGCGATCCCGGCTTCCAAATCATCCACCAGGACGATGCCGGACTGCGCACCGCCAAGAGCCGTAGCCGCGCGCTCCGCGTTCAAAGTCTCCGCTGCATGCCGATCAATCTCCGCATCCACAATGCGAGCAAATTCCTCCGAATCCGTGATCAGGACCGAAGCCGCGTTCTCATCGTGCTCAGCCTGGGAAATCAGATCAAGTGCCACAAACTTTGGGTCCGCCGAATCATCTGCGAGCACCGCGATCTCAGACGGACCTGCCTCCGCATCGATCCCCACAACGCCATTGACCACACGCTTCGCAGCCGCCACAAAGATATTGCCGGGCCCGGTGATCTTGTCCACGGGTTCCAACTGTGCCTCATCATCGCCGTAGGCCATCAGCGCAACCGCCTGTGCGCCGCCGACTGCCCACACTTCATCCACGCCGAGCATTGCGCATGCTGCCAAAATTGACGGGTGTGGCCACCCGTCATGCTCCGCCTGCGGGGGCGAGCACACGACGAGGGAATCCACACCGGCCTCCTGCGCCGGAATCGCATTCATGAGTACAGAAGATGGGTAGACCGCCTTGCCGCCCGGCACGTATAGGCCAACGCGAGAAATCGGCAAAAAGACTTCTGTAACCGAGGCTCCTGGAGCCAACTGCGTAGTCTGGCCCGTTGGCTTCTGGTCAGCGTGCACAGCACGAATGCGACGGATCGCCTCTTCCAGGCCCGCCTTCACCTTCGGATCAAGCTGCTCTACAGACGCTTCAATCACGCCCGCTGGAACGCGCACAGCGTCGGGGCGCACCCCATCGAATTTCTCCCCATAGTCAAGGGCAGCGCCTACCCCCGACTCCTTCACCGCATCAATAATCGGCGACACGATGTGAATAACGCTTGCGACGTCCACGCCGCCACGCGGCAATACTCGCCGCAACGCAGATGTGGTTGGTGTTTGGCCCCTGAGGTCGGTCACTTTGAGCATGCCAACCATCCTATTAGATCGGGTTTTTCCCCAGACTCGCGACCATACCTATCCAGTAACTCAACGCCGCGCACAACGGTGCAACAAACCAACCAACACCTGGCTGCAGAATCGGAACCCCCTCAGCCGCCATCACAGTTCCGACGACAAGAAAAGTCCAAGCGCCAAATAGACTGACCGCAGCCACAAAGAGCATTCGCCATGCAGTTTTCACCCCCGGCAAGGCACCAATGATGATGCCTAGAACACCGGTGAGGACAACAAACCCAGCAAAGGAGCCGAACTCCACGTTGTCAGGGCTTGCAAGAACGTCGACCGCCGGATGTCCACCTTCATCTACGAGCACATAAGAGGGACGCAATATCCCCCACACTGCGCCTGCCACTGCTCCGAACACACCCGAAATGAAGATGGTGCCGGCGGCCCAACGTCCTAGTTGCAGACCTTCCACTGGCCGTTTTCACGTGCAAAGCGCTGAACACCAGATTCGGCCTGGCCGTTGGTGGTCACCGTCACCGTTGCGGACGCGGTGTCACCGTTGACGCGCACATCCGTGAGGGACGCGCTCGTGTCTGGCACCGGTGGAATCGGCTGACCGGCAAGACGCGCTGCGTCCACGGCCTGGCGCATCTCACGCTCAGTCTGATCCAGGCTGGTGCCTTGCGCAGCGAGCTCCTGGTTGGTCTTGTCCACCACTGCCTTGCAGGAGTTGTTCATGATCACGCGGGACCAGGAGACAACGTCCGCCGGGTTGTAGATCCGGTTCATGGTCTCGGTCATCGCGTTGATGTCTTCCTGGCTCGCCGGATGGCCACCCTCCACCGGCTTGACCTCAATGGTTGGAAGATTGCCGTTTTCAAATGGGTTGGCCACACCTGCCTCATCCGGATTCTGCTCATCCCCCGGTTTCTTTTCTTCTTCCGGCTTCTTTTCTTCGTCAGCCTCCGAACCAGCAGTGACAACATTGGTCACAGTAGCCATCTCGGATACAACGTTCGAAGCTTCGTCCCCGGAACCGCAAGCGCTCAATGCCAACGGGGCGGCGAGGCAAGCAGCTGCGACAGTCTTCTTCGAGGTGATGGTCATCGTCATGAAAAAGTTTCTCCTCACAACTCGCAATCGGAAGCGCGAGATTGTTGCTTTGTGTAGCTTTCAGTGCACAGCGAATCTTAGCAACCCTTTTTACAGGTGGTTCAATGCCTGCCCAATGAACTTGCCGTGAGAAAGCTGTGAAAACCCAGCCACAGGTGGCGTGTATGGTCAGCTGTTATGCAACTGTCGCGGGATCTCATTGCCAAAGCGGCGGTGGGGATCTTGGATGAATACGGCCTCGCCGACGTGTCTATGCGGCGCGTCGCCGGGCATCTTGGGGTGGCTCCCGGCGCTTTGTACTGGCACGTTGAAAACAAACAAGCCCTGGTCAGTGCGATGGCGGAACTCATACTCGCTCCAGTGCAGAAGCACTCTGACCCACGGGAAATGTGCGCGCAGATTCGCAGTGCGCTCTTATCCCACCGGGACGGCGCGGATGTCGTTACGGCCGCTGTGTCTCAACCACATTCCCCACTCTTTGCTTCCCTAGTCAGTGATCTGCGGGATACTCTCCCCCATTCTGATCCGCGTGCTGACGCTGCCGCCGAGGCTCTCCTTTTCCTCACATTGGGGGCGGCCAACATTTATCAGTCGGGCACTCAGCTGCAGGATGTCACCCGCACTCCGGGCACGCCACGCGGTGGATCAGTGGACACTGCGGTGGATCTTCTCCTCCTGGGTCTTAGGCACGAACCGGATTCGGTTAACATCGAATCTCATGACAACCCCTCGTGAGCACAGCCAGGTATGGCCTGGATCGGCCTATCCCCTGGGATCCACCTATGACGGTGCGGGCACCAACTTCGCCATTTTTTCTAATGTGGCGGACAAGGTCGAGCTCTGTTTGATTGACCCGGACGGAAATGAGGAGAGGATTCCTCTCGCGGAAGTGGACAACCACGTCTGGCACGCCTACCTGCCCGGTGTTTTACCAGGCCAGCGCTATGGCTACCGGGTTCATGGCCCGTGGGATCCGAACAGTGGCAAACGGTGTGATCCATCCAAATTGTTGGTTGACCCGTACGCCCGCGCCTTTGATGGCGAGTTTGATGGGCACTCGTCCCTATTCTCCTACGACATTTCCGCGGAGCCACCAGGTTCGGGCCGGAATGAAGAGGATTCACTCGGCCACACCATGCTGTCCGTTGTGGTCAATCCATTCTTTGATTGGGGCGATGACCGTGCGCCACGTATCCCTGACAATGACATGGTCATTTATGAAACGCATGTGAAAGGCATGACGCAGCTCCACCCAGATGTGCCTGAAAATCTGCGTGGCACCTATGCCGGATTGGCACACCCCAGTGTCATTTCCTACTTGAAGGATCTGGGCATCACATCTGTTGAGCTCATGCCGGTACACCAATTCCTGCAGGATGACCGCCTGCGCGAACTGGGTCTACGTAATTACTGGGGCTACAACACTTTCGGTTTCTTTGCCCCGCACAAGGATTACGCCGCGGGCGAGAACCCGGGAGATGCGGTAGCAGAATTCAAGGGAATGGTGCGCGCCTACCACGAGGCAGGCATGGAGGTCATCCTTGATGTGGTGTACAACCACACCGCTGAAGGCAACCACTTGGGCCCCACGATCGCCTTCCGTGGCATTGACAATGAGGCGTACTACCGGCTCGTAGATGACAACAAACTCCACTACATGGACTACACGGGAACCGGTAACTCCCTGAATGTCCGCGACCCACACTCGCTGCAGCTCATTATGGATTCCCTGCGCTACTGGGTCACGGAGATGCGTGTGGACGGTTTCCGCTTCGATCTTGCGTCCACCCTGGCCCGCGAGTTTTCGGATGTGGACCGTTTGGCAACGTTCTTCGATCTGGTTCAGCAGGACCCCGTCGTCTCTCAGGTCAAGCTCATTGCTGAGCCCTGGGACGTCGGCGAAGGTGGCTATCAGGTGGGTAATTTCCCACCGTTGTGGAGCGAATGGAATGGAAAATACCGCGACACTGTGCGGGATTTCTGGCGTGGTGAGCCGTCAACGCTCGGCGAGTTCGCTTCACGCCTGACGGGTTCTTCGGACCTGTATAACCACAATGGGCGCCGCCCCACCGCATCTATAAACTTCATCACAGCCCATGACGGCTTCACACTCAATGACCTGGTGAGTTACAACCAAAAACACAATGAGGAAAACCAGGAAGACAGCCGGGACGGGGAAAACCACAACCGTTCGTGGAACTGCGGTGTTGAAGGTCCCACGGATGATCCGGAGATCCTTGCGTTGCGTGCACGTCAGCGCCGCAATTTCCTCACCACCCTGCTGCTATCCCAGGGCACCCCGATGATCTCCCACGGTGATGAGTTAGCGCGCACGCAAAGCGGTAACAATAACGTGTACTGCCAGGACAATGAGATTGCCTGGATGAATTGGGAGCACCTAGACGCTGCAGAGAATCTGCATGACTTCACCCGCCGCCTCATCGCGATCCGGAAGAACCACCCGGTTTTCCGTCGGCGCCAGTTCCTCGCCGGTGGCCCGTTGGGCACCGACGTTCGAGACCGCGACATCGCATGGCTGGTCCCGGATGGTGAGCTGATGACGCAAGGCGATTGGGACTTCGCTTTTGGCAAGGCCCTGCAGGTATACCTCAACGGCAACCAGATCGTCGAGCCGGATCAGCGTGGCCAGCGTGTCACTGATGATTCGTTCTTGCTCATGTTCAATGCCTTCCACGAAGACATCGAATTCACACTGCCGCCGAAGAATCTCGGTACCAAGTGGGAAGTACTCATTGACACCACTGAACCGTTGGGTTACCCAGCGGAAACGGAGGAGATTGAGGCGCGGGGAACGAAGAATGTTCCGGCACGTTCCACGATTGTTCTGCGTCAGATTGAGCCGCCGCTCTTCGAGGAGGACGCATCATGATCACTGCCCACGGCGCTCGCCTCGCGGTGACAGGTTCTGCTGTTGAGATCCATCCCGCGCCACTTGAGGCAGCACTGCTTGGTTCCTCTGAACCGACCATCATTCCACTCGTGGACATCGATGATGTGAGTGTTCACGCGGGTGACCGGTGGGATGAATCCACTGTCACCATCGGTACTACGCCGATCCGTTTCGCCCCCGGCGATACGGAAGGCCCAGAACAACTGCGTGCGGTGATCGATGCCGCTCAACGTGGTGAAACAATCAACCTCGACGCAATTGCGGGTTTCAACTTTGTTGCACTCGATGTGGAAACTGCAAACCAGAACTGGGGCTCGGTCTGCCAGATCGGCGTTGTCACCGTCATAGATGGAATCATCACCAACAAACAAGGGTGGTTGTGTCGTCCGCCCGAGCAGCTTTCGCTTTTCGACGATGCCAACGTGGCCTGCCACGGCATCACGGCGGACGATGTGGCCAATGAACCGTCGATAAGCGAAATCCTCCCCCGTGTCTTTGAGTACATCGGCGATCACACCGTCGTTGCCCACAACGCTTATTTTGATGCTTCGGCCCTACGATATGCGGCGCAGGCATCCGGCGTTGAGGTCCCACACCTGAACTTTGCATGCTCTTTGGCGCACGCGCGGGCTGTAAATCTTGATGTGTCCAACCACCGTCTGCCCACGTTGGCTGAATTCTTTGGCATTGCCTTGGATAGACACCATGATGCTGTTGCGGACGCTGCTGCATGCGCGGGGATCATGGTCGGGCTTGCCCGTCGCGCGAAGTACTCGGGACCGGTCAATGATTACGTAACTGATTCCGGATTCCAACTTGGGTCTATCAGTGCTGACAAAGTGACCCCAGTATTGAAGGAATTCCGTGGCCAACGGAAGAAACAAAAGCCAGCTCCCTGGCAGGCCGTAGCAACCCCCGACACCATCCCGGAGCCGAACCCTAACGCCGACCCGAACGCACCACTGTATGGGCAGAACGTCACACTCACCGGCGAGTTTGAGCCCTACGACAAAGGTCAGCTGTGGAATGGCATTGCTGCCCAAGGTGGCCAAGTAGGCAAAAACGTGACCAAGAAGACCACCATTGTGGTCGCCGGTGCGTGGGCAACCACGACGTCGAAGGAAAAACGCGCCCGCGAACTCATAGAAAAGGGCCAAGAAATTGAGATCTGGCCTGCAGAAAAACTCTACTCTGTACTTGATTTGGAAAGTCAGGGAACCGAATAAAGGCCAGAAGCAGTCTAAGGAAGTATGACTATTGCTACTTCAGTTCTTGCTTCTTCCGACATTGAGACCGTCAAGCGCGCGCACACTGTCCTGAGCCCCGCGACGGATCTTTCAGCCTTCCTCACCCCACGTACGTCCGCCGTGATCAACGATGAATGGGACGGGCCTGTGACTATTAACCTTTCCCGCGACCACGCCACTAGGCTGTTAGATTCAGTCGGCAACGCTGTGGACCACGTGGAACTTGGGCGCCGTGGGCTCACTGTGCGCCAAGCGTGGGATTCCGCGGCGCTGAAGTTGTTGGCTGCTCAACGTGATCCGTACACAGTGCATTTTGATGTACGTAATTCTAGCTTCAGCCTCGGCCCCAAATCTCCCCGTGGTTTGGAGATCAAAGGCGAACCCGCCACGTCTTGGCTAGCTCATCCAAAAACTTTTCAAATGTTGCACCGGCACTTCTTGGATGTTTTAAAGCCCGAACAGTCCATCACGTATCTCACCCGTGACCACCGTGAACTCTTCGTTCTGGACTGCACCGCAGAGCATGCGGCATCAACGTTCCCTTACGCCACTGTGCTCACGTACTCCCTCGGCTTCCCAATAAAACGCACTATCGTATGAAAGCATGGACCGGCCGATTACTTCCACTTACCGCCTTCAACTCCGTGGCCCCCACGCTGATCCAGCGGGGCGCGGATTTGGTTTTGCTGAAGCCGCCGCTGTGGTCCCCTACCTAGCGGACCTGGGAGTGTCGCACCTGTACCTCTCCCCGATCTTCACCTCGTATCCGGATTCGAATCACAACTACGATGTAACAGACCCGACGACGATTAATGAGGAACTTGGTGGGATGACCGGCCTCAAAGAGTTGGCTTCCACCGCCCACACCGCCGGGCTGGGCCTCATCCTGGACATCGTCCCGAATCATGTGGGTGTGGAAACACCAGAGCTCAACGCCTGGTGGTGGGACGTGCTCAAGAACGGACAGTCTTCGCAGTTCGAGCCCTACTTCGACATTGACTGGCATGAGGATAACGGCGCCGGTGGCAAACTCGGCCTACCCATCCTGGGTGACCCCGGTGATGAGGACAAACTCACGCTCACCATGCTGGGGGAGGAACCTGTTCTCGCCTACTACGACCATCATTTCCCCCTCACCCCCGGCTCTTTCAGCAGTTTGGATGATGATCCACGTGAGGTGTACTCGAAACAACACTATCGCCTCAATTACTGGCGTGACGGCGTCATCTCCTACCGCCGTTTCTTCTCCGTCAACGGCCTCGCCGGCATCCGCCAAGAAAACCCCGTGGTGTTTGAGCACACCCATAAAGTGCTGCGCCAGCTTATCCGCGATGACGTGATCGATGGCGTCCGCGTTGACCACCCAGACGGTCTTGCTGATCCTTTTGCCTACCTCAACCAACTCCGCACACTCATCGGGCCGGACCGCTATCTCATTGCGGAGAAAATCCTCGGTGTGGCTGAGCCGCTCGATCCCCGCCTTGCTGTCGATGGCACCACTGGCTATGACGCTCTGCGCGAACTCGATGGTGTCTTCATTTCCCGCGAGGCCGAAGACGCGCTGAGCATACTCTCCCTCGAACAATCTGGTTCTACATGGGATGCCCCTGCCATCGAGGCAGCCGAGCACCAGTTGAAGCGTGAAGTCGCGCAATCAGAACTCGCCGCGGAAATCCGCCGCCTCACCCGGGCTATCTCCGCAGATGGGACGGAACAGTTAGAAGCAACCCTCATTGATCTCATCGCCGCGATGCCGGTGTACCGCGCGGACTACATCTCCCTGTCCCGTACGACATCCACCATCATCGCCGACATGGCTCGCCGCTTCCCCTCCCGCTGCGATGCGCTCAACCTCATCTCCACTGCGCTCATTGCCAACGATGAGGCGAAAACACGCTTCTCCCAAGTGTGTGGCGCTGTCATGGCCAAAGGTGTGGAAGACACATTATTCTACCGTGCATGCCGACTCATTGCCTTACAGGAAGTCGGTGGCGCGCCGGGACGCTTTGGAGTGTCCGCGGCAGAATTCCATCTGCTGCAACAAGAAAGGGCAATGTTGTGGCCACGCGCAATGACGACGTTGACTACGCATGACACCAAGCGCAGTGAAGACACACGAGCACGCATCATCGAGATCACGGAGCGCCCGAAAGCCTTCGCCGAGCTGGTCCACCACGTCAGCGCACTCGTGCCTGCCCCGGATCAAGCAACGGCACACTTCCTCATTCAGAATATCCTGGGTGTTTGGCCCGCCGATGGCATGACCGACGATGTCCGCCAGCGGCTTCATGCGTACGCACAAAAAGCAGTTCGTGAGGCAGGTGTTCACACCACCTGGTTCGACAATGACACAGCGTTTGAAAACGCGATCTCCAACTGGATCGACGCGGTCGTGGACGGCCCAGCCACAAGCATGATTCAGGAATTCGTTGAAGAGATCCACCGCGGTGCCGTGCAGGTTTCACTCGGCCGGAAGCTCCTGCAGCTCATTGGCCCCGGGATTCCAGATACGTACCAAGGTCAAGAGTTCATTGATTTCTCCCTGGTTGATCCCGACAATCGCCGCTTTGTTGATTATGTTCACCGTGCACAAACCCTCAACCAGTACTTGGAAGAAGGCATCACCGATTCTGCGGACCGGATGAAACAGGCGGTGGTATACGAAGGCTTGCGCCTCCGCCGCGAACGACCAACAGTCTTTAGTGCCAACAACTACCGTGCTGTTTTTGCCGAAGGTGAAGCGTCCCATCATCTGGTGGGTCTCGCACGCGGAAAAGACGTCATTGCGCTTGCTACCCGCTCCCCGCTCGGGTTGGAAGACAGTGGCGGCTGGGGCGCCACCACCGTCACGTTGCCACCTGGAACGTGGACGAACCGACTGACCACAACTACCTTCACCGGAACAGTCAAGGTGAGTGATGTTCTGGGGAACCTTCCCACCGCGCTCTTGGTGGCAGGATCCTAGCGGTCTCTTCCCAACAGGCGGTCAATCTCACGCCGTTCTTTCTTCGTTGGCCGGCCCGCACCGCGATCGCGTTTGGGCATGGAATAGAAATATTCTTTCGGCGGCGGTGGAGGTGAATGGTCGACGTAACAGGCCCGCGCAACAGAGGCACCGACACGTTTGCGTATGGTTTCTACCACTTCGTACTCAAGGTCGCGGTAGTCTTTCCACGCTTTGACGCGGTCCCCGGGCACAACCTTGGCTGAGGGTTTGACCGCGTTCCCGTTGAGTTTTACATGCCCGGCGCGAACTGCATTAGCTGCGTCGGATCGGGTTTTGTACATGCGCACAGCCCAGATCCACACGTCGATCCGGACTGGTTCCACTAGTACTCGTCCTGGTGGTTGATAATCTGCTGGACTTTGACGTAGTTGTACACGCCACCGACAACGGCCACAACGAGGCCAAGGCTAAACCAGAGCCAGAAGGAGGGGAAGATCAAGCCAAGCACGACGCCACCGACGACACCTCCACCAATGCTGATTACGGCGTTGCGTGAGTGCTCTCGCACTGCCTGCTTGCGCGCTTCAATCGGATTATGGGGGCGAGGCTGTAAAGTCATGCCGTTTAGTTTAGCGTTCCACCCAGGTCTCGCCGGTTTCCACTGCTTCTGCCGTGCCTTGGGTCAGTGCCGCCAGCAATTCGTTGAGGTTTTCCAGTCCACCCGGATCAATACCCAGCGTGTACGTGGCAGCTGCACCGTACTGGACGTCCACCACATCGATGCCGCTGGTGCGCAGGTCCGCTTCAATTCGGCCGGCTTCCGCATGAGGTAGATCCACAGCCACGAGGTGCCGCAAACGTTTCTCTACCCGCGCGACATGTTCCAGTGTTTCGGACACGGCACCCGAATAAGCATGTACCAGCCCACCAGCCCCAAGTTTGATCCCACCGAAGTAGCGGATCACCACCGCCACGATGTTCTGCATCCCAGAGCCGCGCAGCACATCCAGCATGGGCTTCCCGGCAGTGCCGGATGGCTCACCATCATCACTGGAACGTTCAACGGGGTTCTGTCCGTGCAGGATGAATGCGGAGCAGTGGTGCCGCGCATCCGGGTAGGTCGCTTTCGCTTTCGCAATGACCTCACGCGCTTCCTCCTCGGATTCCGCGCGGGTGATCCATGTGATGAAGCGTGAGCGTTTGATGGTGATTTCATGGGTAACCAGGTCAGGTGCTGGTAGTTCGTAGGAAACAAGCATCGTTCCCGCATTTTACTTAGTGTGGAGTTCATGAGTTCCACCGAGCGCTTTGAAGTATGGGCATCGCGTGCACATGACGTCCAACTTGTCGTGGACAGTGCCCACCATCCGATGAAGCGAGCCAAGAAAAGAGGTTGGTGGGTCTCCGAAATCACCAAGGAACCGGGCCAGCGTTACGGCTATCTCCTTCACGATGGGAACGACTGGGCCGGCCCTTTTCCGGACCCGCGCACGCGCCGCCAGCCGGATGGTGTGCATGGGTTATCGGAAGTCTTCGGCACGGACTTCCCGTGGACTGATCAAGGGTGGACACCGAAAAAGCTCCAAGGCCAGGTGATCTATGAGCTTCACGTGGGTACGTTTACGCCGGAGGGGACGTTTGCGGGGGTCGTCGATAAGCTTGCTTATCTCGCTGACCTCGGTGTGACCGCCATCGAGCTCATGCCCGTGCAACCTTTCGGCGGGGAGCGAAATTGGGGCTATGACGGCGTGGATTGGTTCGCTGTCCACGAAGGTTACGGTGGACCACACGAACTGAAGAAACTTGTTGACACTGCACATGCCCACAACATCAGCGTCTTCCTCGACGTCGTATACAACCACTTTGGCCCCGACGGCAACTACAACGGGCATTTCGGCCCGTACACCTCGATGGGCTCGACTGGTTGGGGCGATGTGGTCAATCTTTCCGGCGCACATTCAGATGAGGTCCGCCAGTACGTCCTCGATGCGGTGCGCCAGTGGCTCGAAGAATTCCACGTGGACGGTCTGCGCCTCGATGCGGTGCACTCCTATGATGACCGCGCAGCGTACTCCATCATGGAAGAGATCAACTTGATCGCGGATGAGACGGGTGCCATCATCATCGCTGAATCCGATCTGAATGATCCCCGCATCATCAGTGACTATGAGCACGGTGGATATGGGCTCGACGCACAGTGGCTTGACGACGTCCACCATGCCCTCCACACCCTCATCACCGGCGAAAACAACGCTTACTACGCAGATTTCGGCAGCCTAGACATTCTCGCTGACACCCTGCGCAACGGCTATCGCTTCCGCCGCACCTACTCATCTTTCCGTGAACGAACCCATGGGAAAGAATTAGACCTCACCCGCATCCCCCCGTGGAAACTGATCACCTACACCACCACGCACGACCAGGTGGGCAACCGCGCAAAAGGTGATCGTCCGTCCCAGAACCTGACACCTGCACAACATGCTCTGAAAGCTGCGGTGATCTTCTTCTCCCCTTTCACCCCCATGATTTTCATGGGGGAAGAGACCTACGCACAGACCCCATTCCCTTTCTTCGTGTCTCACACCGATGAACGTCTGCTGCGCCTGACCAGCGAGGGCCGCGCACATGAATTCGCGCGCTACGGCTGGGACTTAGACGCCGTGCCCGAGCCAGCCGATCCCGCCACATTCGATTCCGCGAAGCTCAACTGGGATTTCGGGGACGATTCTGCACAGATGCTCTCTGCCTACAAGAAGCTGTTGTCACTCCGCAAAGACTTCAACCTTGCCCGTGATGATCTCCGTGAATTGCAGGTAGAGCACGGGGCAGGTTGGCTCACGATGGGTTATGACGATGTCGTGCTCGCCGCAAATTTCTCCGGCGAACCCGTCACCGTGCCCGTCGGCGGCGAGCTTGTTTACTCCTTCACACAGCCGAAAACTACAAACACCTCAACCGTGCTGGATCCCTGGGGTTTTGCGGTGATTAGCCGATAACGATGTAGTCATACTCCGGAGTACCCGGCATGAGCCGCTCACAGTCAAAGGAAGCATCCTCCATACGCTGCAGCAACGGCTCCAAGTCCGTTGCACGCGCCAATTCCAGGCCAACGAGCGCCGCACCGGTTTCGCGGTTGTTCTTCTTCAGGTACTCGAAGAGTGCAATATCATCGTCCGGGCCCAGCACATCGTTGAGGAAACGGCGCAGCTGGCCCGGCTCCTGCGCAAAGTTGACCAGGAAGTAGTGCTTCAGACCGCGGTGGACCAGGGAACGCTCCATAATCTCGGCGTAGCGCAGCACGTCATTATTACCGCCGGAGACCACGCACACCACGGTGCTGCCCGGCGCGAGGTTCACCTCAGCCAGACCTGCCACCGACAACGCACCGGCGGGCTCCGCGATGATGCCTTCGTTTTGATACAAGTCCAGCATGTTCGTGCACACCGCACCTTCATCCACGTCAGTGAGATGAATCCGGCCCTGGTTCTGTTCCACGATCTCGTAGTTAATATCACCAACGCGCTTCACGGCGGCACCATCAACGAAAGGGTCCACGTCCTTCAGCGTGACCGGCTCCCCCGCTTTCATCGCCGCCGCCATCGACGCCGCTCCGGCCGGTTCCAGTCCCACAATGGCAGTGCGTGGCGACATATCAGCCAAGTAAGAAGCGATACCGGCGATGAGCCCGCCACCGCCGACAGGCACCAGAATGTTGTCTAGCGACTTCCCCAGCGCCGAAAGCTGCGTCACTACCTCTGCTGCCACGGTGCCCTGTCCAATCACAGTGTTACGCGCATTGAACGGCTCCACCATGGTGGCACCGCGTGCGAGAGCATCCTCGTGGGCTGCTTCTGCTGCCTCGTCAAAGTTGTTGCCGGTCAATACAAGCTCAACCGAATCCCCACCGTGCACCAAAATCCGGTCACGCTTCTGCTTCGGCGTGCGCTTCGGCACAAAGATCTTGCCGTCAATCCCCATCGAGCGGCATGCGTACGCCACACCCTGCGCGTGGTTACCAGCTGATGCTGCGACGACACCGGCTGCCTTTTCGTCTGCGGAAAGCTTGGAAATGTTGTAATATGCACCGCGAATCTTGTACGACCGCACATCCTGAAGATCTTCACGCTTCAGATACACCTCCACGCCATACTGCTGCGAAAGCCGCGGGCAGTACTGCAGCGGAGTCGGAGCAATAATGCGGGAAATATCCGCCTGTGCTGCTTGGATATCGGCTGCGTGGACGGGTGCGAAAGTCATAGGCCCATATCTTAGCCCCCTTTATCTCTTGGTTTTACCCCGGCAAGGACGTACACTTTTCGCGGTTAGAAATCTCAAGAAGGAGCCCCCGTGAAGAAGACCCTCATCGCCGCCGCGCTCGCGGCCACCACCGCTTTCTCTGTCACTCCCGCCGCCTTGGCAGAAACCACTGCGGAGGTGAAGGAAAGCCAGGAAACCCGAGACACAAAGGACAATAACGAGCTTGATCCCACCAAGGACCGGTGGGATACGAACGGCGCTTCCAGCGACCCGGCTCCAGACGGGGGATTTCCCGAGAACTCTTCTACCCTGAACCGCGTTGGTGCCTACATGCAGAGCAACCACTTCAAGATGCTCTCTTTGATCGTTGCTACTGTCGCAGCGGCCATTACCATGCTGGCCAAGGTTGGGGAGATTGTTCTCCTGCTCAACCCTGACCTGCGGGCTCGACTCGGCGGGAAATAAAGTTAGCCCAACACCCCAGCGCCCATCGCGGCCTTCAGGTCGCCCATGAGGCTGCCGGACCGCTCCACCCTGAGGTGATCGCCCAGAATCATCAGTTGGGAGTGGTCCCCATTCACCAGGTTCAGGTAAACATCCGAATCACCCGGATTGTTTGTCAGGACCTGTTTTAATTTCTGGATGTTGTCCATCGTGCACTGTTCCGTGCGCAGCGTCAGTCGCAATGGCAGACCAGCACCATTGCCTGGCCCCAGCTCCGGCACCTTCACGTCATCGCCGAAGAGACTCATGCGCTCATCACGGATGGAAACATGCGCTTTGACCAGGATGATGTTGTCCTCCACGATCTGCGGGGCAACGAGCGCGTACACCTTATTGAACAACAGCACCTCGACCTGGGCGCCGTGGTGATCCTCCAGTGTGACAATGGCCCACGGCGAGCCGTCCTTCTTAGAGAACCTCCGGTCCACCGCCGAAATAATGCCGCCAATGGTGACCTCATCACCATGGCGCATCCCACCTTCGAGAATCTTCGGCAGTGGCGTATCCGTCTGTGCCGCAATCGCTTCTTCGAATCCGTCCAGCGGGTGCCCGGACACATAAAGACCCAACATTTCACGTTCGAGCGCCAGCTTGTGCTTCTTTTCCCACTCATCGTCGGGAACCTCGATGGAGAATGCGGCCGCCGCTTCCGCGTCGCCAAGCGATGCGAAGAGATCAAACTGCCCCTTATCCGCAGCCTTCTTCGTGGTCAGCACTGAATCCACCGCATCGTCAGACACAAGCATGAGGCCCTTGCGCGGGTGCCCCAAAGAGTCGAACGCACCTGCCTTGATCAAAGACTCCGTGATGCGCTTGTTGCACGGCAGAAGATCAATCTTGTCCAAGTAATCGGAGAAGGATGTGAAATCGCCCTTCGTTCGACGGGTCTCCCGGATCGATTCCACAACTTCCACGCCCACGTTGCGCACAGCAGCCAACCCGTAACGGATGTCCTTGTCCACAGCGAGGAAGTTCTCCTCCGACTCATTAATGTCCGGTGGCAACACGGAAATGCCCAGGTGGCGGCAATCCGCAAGGTAGATCGCCGACTTGTCCTTCTTATCGCCTACCGACGTCAACAGGGCCGCCATATATTCAGCCGCATAATTCGCCTTCAGGTAGGCAGTCCAATAAGACACCAGCGCATAACCTGCAGCGTGCGACTTGTTAAACGCGTAGGATGCAAACGGCTCAATCGTTCCCCACAACGCATCCACTGCACCCTTGGAATAGCCGTTGCTGAACATGCCTTCGGAGAACTTCTCATACTCCTTAGCCAACACCTCAGGCTTCTTCTTACCCATGGCCTTACGGAAGCCATCAGCTTCACCAGCGGTGTAGTTAGCCACCTTCTGGGAGATGTTCATGATCTGCTCTTGGTAGACAATCAGACCATACGTCTCATCCAGAATCTCCCGCAGTGGCTCTTCCAGCTCCGGGTGAATCGGGGTAATTGGCTTGCGCCCGTTCTTACGGTCCGCATAATCCCAGTGCGCATTCACCCCCATTGGCCCCGGACGATACAGCGCCAGCGAAGCCACGATGTCATTGAAACCCGTTGGCTTCATACGCTTCAGCAGCTCCTGCATGCCTCCGGAGTCCAGCTGGAACACGCCCAACGTGTCACCGCGCGACAACAACTCATAGACCGCCTCATCATCCGTATCCAGCGTGTCTAAGTGAACATGTTCACCACGGTTCTTCTGAATATTCTCAATGGCGTCACCCAGCACAGTCAGGTTGCGCAGACCCAAGAAATCCATCTTCAGCAAACCGATGGCCTCACATGCCGGGTAATCCCACCCAGTGATCAACGCACCATCAGCGGGACGCTTCCACATCGGAATATGGTCCATAAGTGGCACAGACGCCATGATCACCGCACAGGCGTGGACACCCGCCTGACGGACCACACCTTCAAGCCCGCGCGCCGTTTCATAAATCTTGGCCACATCCGGGTCCGTCTCAATCATGGAACGCACCTCGGCTGCTTCCGAGTACCGCTCATGCTCCGGGTCCATGATGCCGGCCAGCGGAATATCCTTTGCCATGATCGCCGGCGGCAACGCTGCATTGATACGGTCCGCCATTTGGAAGCCCGGCTGACCAAAGTTCACCTTCGCTGCGTCCTTGATCGCCTGCTTCGTCTTCACCGTGCCGAAGGTGATCACCTGGGCGATTTTGTCCTCGCCCCAGTTTTCAGCAGCGTAAGTGATCATCTCGCCGCGGCGCCGATCATCAAAGTCAATATCAATATCCGGCGCGGAAGGACGCTCCGGGTTCAAAAATCGCTCGAAGAGCAGACCATGCTCAATCGGATCAATATTCGTGATGGTCAGCGCATACGCCACCAGCGAACCTGCTGCCGAACCACGCCCCGGACCAACCCGAATACCAATAGAACGCGCATGCTTAATCAGCTCGGCGACGATGAGAAAGTAGGACGGATACCCCTTCATGTCAATGACATCAATCTCATAATCCGCGCGTTTGAGGTACTCCTCCGGCACCGTGCCACCGTCAAAACGCTCCTGCAGACCACGGTGCACTTCCTTGCGCAGCCACGTCGTCGGAGTCTCCCCCTCCGGCACAGTTGCCAGCGGCATACGGTCATGCGGGTGCTCTTCCCACAACTCGCCGTAATCCCCCACACGTTCCGCAATCCACAGCGTGTTATCGCAGGCATCCGGAACCATGTCATCCCACACCTCACGCATCTGCTGCGCGGTCTTGATGTAGTAACCAGTGCCATCAAACTTGAAACGGTCCGGGTCCAACAGAGTCTTACCAGTCTGCACACACAACATTGCCTCGTGTGCCGGCGCCTGCGATTCAAGGACGTAGTGGCAGTCATTCGTCACCAACGGCGGCAACTCCAACGCCTGGCCGATGCGCAGCAAATCATCACGCACACGACGCTCAATGTGCAGGCCATGGTCCATTAACTCAAGGAAGTAATTGTCCTTACCGTAGATGTCCTGCCACATCGCGGCTGCTTCAAGCGCCTGGTCATACTGCCCAAGACGCAAACGCGTCTGCACATCACCAGAGGGACAACCAGTTGTGGCAATGATGCCGTCCGCATGTTCCGCGATCAGCTCCGCATCCATGCGTGGCCACTTACCCAACTGGCCCTCATACGACGCAAGAGAGCTCAACCGGAACAAATTGCGCAAGCCCGTCACATTCTCCGCCAGCATCGTCTGGTGCAAGTACGCACCCGAAGCGGAGACATCATCGCTCTTCTGGTCAGGGGTGCCCCACAACACACGCTTCTTGTTAAAACGTGACTCCGGGGCCATATACGCCTCAATACCAATGATCGGCTTGATGCCCGCCTCCGTCATACGGCGGTAAAAGGCATTCGAACCAAACATGTTTCCGTGGTCCGTCATGCCCACGGCAGGCATGCCCTGGCGGTCCACTTCTTCCGCCAACAAATCCACCTTTGCCATGCCGTCAAGCATGGAAAACTCGGTGTGGTTATGCAGGTGGACGAAGGAGGAATTCTTGGCCATAGCTGCTTAGTCTAGCCCGCTTGTCTACTCGTACCTCAGCGCGTCAATAGGCTGCATCTTTGCCGCCTTATTCGCCGGATAAGCACCAAAGAACACACCAATCGCCATAGAGAACAACAACGCGAACAAAACTGCGCCAATGGGCGGAAAAGCGACTGGGCCGTAAGACTCACCATCGATCATTCCGATGAAGCCACTAGCGAAGATGCCTATGCCCCCGCCAAGCACCACGCCGATGACACCACCCAGCAAACCAACCATGACTGCCTCAACGATGAACTGAGTCCGGATATCGCGCTGCGTTGCACCAAGGGCCTTACGCACACCGATCTCACGCGTGCGCTCCGTCACCGTGATCAACATAATGTTCATCACGCCAATACCGCCGACGAGCAGTGAGATACCCGCGATGGCGGCGAGCACCGTACTGATGATCCCGAAGATGCTCGTGAAGGCAGCTAATTCCGCCTGCATATCAATGACTTCAACCTGAGCTTCGTCGTTATGCGCATACCAGCGATCAAGATACGTTTGCAGCTCCTCCCGGAACGCCGCCGGGTCCTCATCACCGCGAGTCATCACAACAAAGTTGAAGACATTCTCGATCTTCTGGCCCACCCGGTCAGACACGCTGACAGGAATGTACATCTGTCCGAATGCAGTCTGCTGGCCAAAATCATCCGCACTCTTCTGCTCACCTTCAGCGACGCCAATAATGGTGAATACACCGGTAGATGCACCTGTGACATCAATGCGTTCACCAATGGCAGAGGCGGCATCACCGCCAAAGAATGCGTCAACAAGCTCCTGCGACACAACCGCAACTGGGCGCTGTGTGGCAATGTCCTGCTCGGTAATAGCGCGCCCGTAAGAGAGCTCCACGTTGCGGACCTTCATCGAATCCGCCAACACCGGAATCACATCAACAATGGCTGTCTTATCCCCGTAGGTTGTCTCCGCGGAGAGCGTTTCCTGAATATCCACGCCCTCAACACGTGGCCCGAAATGATCCTTGATCTCTTGGAGTTGCTCCAAAGAGACCATGTCTTGCTCATCCGTGACCGGCATATTAAAGCCACCGGAAAACGTATCTTCTTGCTGTTCGGACTCTTCCGGCTTCTCCGTGATCAGCACGATGTGCTGCGACGCCCCGATGTCTTCCAGGCCACTGAGAACCTGATTCTGGAGGCCACGCCCCAACGTCATGATGATGATCACGGCCATGATGCCGATGATGATGCCCAGAAGCGTCAGCACCGAACGCATCTTGTTCGTGCGCAAGCTGCCCACGGCGAGGTTGATTGATTCACGCAATTCCATCTAGCGCCCACCTCCCGCATGCACATCGACGATTCGGCCGTCCTTCATCTCCACAATCCGCCGTGTTTCTTGTGCAAGGTCCGGGTTGTGAGTGATGAACACGATGGCCTTGCCGTACTCCTCATTGAGCTGATGGAACAGATCCATCACCATGCGGCCCGTCCTCGAATCCAACGCCCCCGTCGGTTCATCCGCCAGCAACAAATCCGGATCATTCGCAAGGCTGCGTGCAATCGCCACACGTTGCTTCTGGCCACCAGAAAGCTCGTTCGGCGCATGTGAGATTCGGTCCCCCATCCCGACCATCTCCAGAAGCTCGGCGGCACGCTCCTCGCGTTCTTGCTTACCGACGCCCGCGTACATCATCGGCATCGCCACATTTTGCAACGCATTAATGCGCCCAACCAGGTTGAAGTTCTGGAAAATAAACCCGATATTTTGCGAGCGGTACGACGCCAACTCATTGTCATTTTTGATGAAAATATCCTCACCATTGAACGCGTAACCGCCGTGGGTGGGCTTATCCAACATCCCGATCAGGTTCATCAGCGTTGACTTACCGCAACCCGAAGGACCCACGATGGACACGAACTCACCGTGCTTGGTATCAAAATCAATCCCGTGCAACACCGTCAGCTCAGTGTCTTTGCCCTGGTTGTAGGTCTTGACGATTCCTCGCATGCACACCAGTTGATCTGGATCAATCTCGACCAGCTCTGGCGTCATACCGTGAACAGAACTGCTCACTGTCTAGTCCTTCTTATCGTTCTTGTCCTGGCCAAAAGACTCATCGGCGATCTGGACTGTCTCACCAACCTTGTCCTTGTAATCATCAGGCCAGGCAACGACCATGTCGCCTTCCTTCAGATCACCACCAGTCACGGCGATGTCCGTGTCATTCTTCACACCAGTTTTCACCGTGCGTTCCTCTACCGTCGCCGTCGAGTCCTCCTCAGGCACAAGCACCAGCACCTTGCCATCCCCATAGACCGCGTCGCGCGGAATGCTCAACCCATCCTTAGTTTCATCCGTGATGATCTCCGCACGCGCCGAACCACCCAAGCGCAGGTCATTCATGTCCCCGACAACTTCAATCTCCACTGGGAACAAAATGCCAGAGTCCTTCGACTGTCCCTGTCCCTGCCCCTGCTGCATGGCACGTGCCGCTGGGTCTGTCTCCTCTGCCATCGGCGCAATTTTGCGCACGCGACCCTCAATTTTCTTATCCCCAGTCACGGGGGTGGTGAACTCAACCCGGTTGCCTTCCTTCACCCTGGCCACGTCAGTCTCACGCACATTCGCCTTGACCAGCAAGCGCGAAGCATCCGCAATAGTCAACAAAGCACCAGCAGCTGGGGCACCTTCTTGCGCCTCGATCTTGGTGACAACACCGTCCATCGGCGCAAAAATCTCACGTTCTTCCATCTGGTACTCAAGAGAGCTCGTATCCTCTCCCATCCCAGGTGGAATACCCTGCTGTGTACCCAGCTGCTCTTCGACAGCGGCCTGAGCTTCATTCTGGCCTTCCACACGCCCTTGTTCATGCGCTTCAACGAGGGCCTGTTCAATCTCCTCCCGGCTCGGACCTGGAGCAGGGGCGGGTGCCGGTGGTGGTGGGGCACCCTGCGGGAAGATGGAACTAATGCTGTCATGGATGGCCTCACCAGCGTCCTGAACTGCACGTTCGACTTGGCCTGCAGCAGCTGTCATCGTGATCGACTCACCGGAAGCATTCAACTGACGCTCAATGGAAGACGTATCCATTGTCACCAGCAGCTGCCCCTGTTTGACACGGTCCCCTACCTGCACATGCACGGTCCCCACCGGAACTGTCAGAGTGCTGGAAATCGCGGCAGTACGTACCGGCTCTACAGTGCCATCAACGACGATGCTGTCCACTACATTTTCACGTGCTGCCACCGCGTAATCGCCCGCTGAAACAGCATCGTTAGCACCCTTCTCACCCGCACCACAAGCGGTGGTGAAAAACAGAGACGTTGCCATAGCCAATGAGACCCCAGCCCGACGTGCCCACATGGTGTGTTGAGATGACAAAATGATTCTCCACTTTCAGGGGATGAGAACAAACTTACTGAAGACACTTTACACACCACCAAACTTAAGATGGAAGGCTCATTCGGCGCTCCATGCTCAGGTCTTGCACCGTGGGCCGATCATCCAATGGGTCCTGTGGTGGTTCGAAATCAGGGGCCGGTGTAGTTGGCGGTGGTGTTGGGTGGAAGGGGAAAACCAATTTGTATTCCGCTTCTAAAGTCTCGAGCGAATTCACGCATGCCTCATAGTCCCGATTTTCTTCATACCGGTCCATGATCGTGTGCGCTAGGGCAAAGAACCTTGTTGCATGCCGCCTTAGCTTCAACAGCCCGCGCAATGTTGTCTTCCACTGCGGGTTCTCAGCCAGCACCTGTCTTTGAATGAACCCTTCACGCTCCGACTTCATGTACGTCCCGTCGGGCAAAAGCCACACCACTTCCCCAGTCACCGGATCTGGCAAGTAGTACGCACGTTTATCGGTTTTTATATTGTGATGTCGCTGACACAGACAATAGAGATTGTCCACCTTCGTCCGACCGCCCTCGCGGTAAGAGATTCGGTGATCCATTTGGCAGCTCTCCGCAGGGACATGGCAGCCTGGCCAGACGCAAGTACCGTCACGCCACCGAACCTTTGCTTTGATGTCATCCGGTGCCACATATCCAGCTACAGCACGGTTAAGGTCCTCGCTGTCCAAGTCCACGACCGCACCATTCGCGTCCGCCATGAAGTGAAACATCGCGGTCCCTGGTGCCGTGGTCCAGCCGAACGAGGGGATATATACCGAGGTGTTGCGATCAATCAAGCCATCAGCATTCTTCGGCGCGTAGCCATAGACCACTACTTTGGCAGCAGGAGCCACATCCCCGGTAAGCAGCTTCACCGTTGCATCCGCCAGGCTCAGTTTGTGTTCACGCGCTGTTTCTTCGACGAATGCGCGGATAGAAGCCATTGTTGCGCAATCCCCTACAACGTTTAGGCGAGCGCTGCCAACATCTTCATTTTCCGCACTGAATGAGACCTTGCAGCACCCCGGCGGTACATCTTCACCCTGTTCGCGGGTCCTCTTCTTCTTTGAGCAGTAGTCAATATTCGGATCAAACGCTGCCAGAAGCTTCTTCATTCGGTTCTTGATCATCCACGGCGTGGGCAATTGCTGATTCTCCGTGGACGGACTAAACAGTCCTGCCAGCAGCTCATCAAAAGCAGCGAGCATCTCATCCGTGATGTCGTTGCCCAACCGCGCAAGCTGATTATCAATGGTGATCAAGCGGGACAGATCGAGGCGCTGTGTCCTTCTTTGAAGGTCCCGCAACATTGGTAGCTCTTGAAGCCGCATGTAGGCACACATTGCATTTTCAACCGCCTTCTTCCCCATCCCCGTGACAACACTTAGCTTGGCTATCTCCACGTGAATGTCATCACTGGAACCCGCGAAATCCTGCCCATCTTCGGCGTAGAGACCAAAAAGTCCAAACTGACACTGGCGCAGCAGCGAGGCATATTCCGCATTTTCATTATCCGGACACTCGGTGGCAAAGAATGCAGTTTCTTGCTCCGGCTGGGTGTCCTCCCCGTTCTCTATGATCTTTTCCAATCGCTTTCGCACGCCTGAAGCTGACACGATCTCACCCCCTTCGATATTTCAATTTCCTAGGCACAACAATACCAGAACATATTTTCGATCCGCAAGGGCAAATTCAAACTATTTACAAATACTACTGACTACTTGTTCGAATAGACACGAATACCGAAAGTGCCCCACACAGCATCGGGCGGGAGGACGTCGATGATTGCGATGCGGGGGTCTCTCACAAGCGAACGCAAGACGTCCCCCTCTTCCCAGACCACAACGGCGATGAGTGGCTCAGTGCCGAAAACTTGAGTACGGTCCGGCATCTCCCCCACGGTGATCGGAGGCGCATCCGCGACGATGATCTGGTTCACACGGCGCACATCCCGTAACAAGGTCGCCGCATCAGCCGGCGCGAGAGGCGAAGAAAAGGTGACCAGTGCGAAAGCAGGTTCATTCGCTTCCGCAAGGGAGTCTTGGGATCGCTGTGCATATTCCATCGCGGACTCATTATTGTCAGGGCCAAGCTGATCCCCCATGAGATTCGGATCAATCCCCGTGGTCAGACCCAACATGTAGATGCCGGCAAGGCACGCGAGGCAGCCAAGGGCAGCGAGTACGCGTTTCATCCGCGGAGCACATCCACCGCATGTTGAAGGTCCGCTGGAAAAGGTGACTCAACCTCCATCCATGTGCCTTTGCCCGGATGAATAAATCCGAGCTTCGTCGCGTGCAGCCACTGGCGGTTCAAACCAAGTCGCGCGCTCAAATTGGGATCGGAGCCATACATCGGATCGCCCACGCACGGGTGCCCCACTGAAGACATGTGCACGCGAATCTGGTGCGTGCGTCCCGTTTCCAGCTGAATCTCTAGCAAGCTCGCCTCACGGAAAGCCTCCAACACCTCGTAATGCGTGACGGAATGGCGGCCATCCGACGTCACGGCGAACTTCCACCCAGACGAAGGGTGACGGCCAATCGGCGCATCAATCGTGCCCACGATCGGATCCGGAAGCCCCTGCACAACCGCGTGGTAGGTCTTATCCACGGTGCGTTCCTTGAACGCGCGCTTCAGTACTGAATAGCCCGGGATGGAATTAGCCACCACCATCACGCCAGACGTGCCCACGTCAAGGCGCTGCACAATGCCTTTGCGCTCAGGTGGCCCCGCATCGGGCAGCTGAAAGCCCATCGCATACAGCCCGCCCACAACAGTCGGCCCTTCCCATCCCAAGGTCGGGTGCGCAGCGACGCCGACTGGCTTATCGACGACGATGACATCCGCATCTTCATACAAAATGGTCAGCCCCTCCACCAATTCCTCCTTTGGCATCGGTGGCGCTTTCGGCTCCGGCAGGGTCACCTCCAAGGTTTGGCCGGTGGAAAGGCGGGTGGATTTGGGGGCCAAGGAGCCGTCGATAAGCACTTCGAGCTCCGCGGCGACCGTACGTGAAACTCCGAATGCTTTGGCAACGGCGGCATCAACGCGCATGCCGTCGAGGCCTTCAGGCACGACAAGTGACCTGTACTTGCTCATTTCTTCCCCGCAAAGAACAGCGAGATGATGAACACGATCACCCCGACATTGATAGCCATATCTGCAAAATTGAACACTGCGAAGGAGCCAATAGAGATGTAATCCACCACATGCCCGAACCAGAAGCCTGGATCACGGAAAAGTCGGTCAATGAGGTTCCCCAAAGCACCACCGGCAATGAGGGCAAGACCGACGAGCTCCCATCGAGTTTTCAAGCGTGGCGCCGCAATGAGCGCACCCACCACAAAAACAAGCTGAATGGTGGTGAACAGCCACGTGGAACTACTGCCAAGGGAGAAAGCAGCACCCGGATTGAACACGAGAAGAAGCCGGAACCAGTCCCCGATCAGGTAGAAAGGTTCTCCTGGCGTCAGTGAAGACACCATGATCTGCTTGAGAATCTGATCGATGATTCCCACGGCGACCATGATGAGGGCCAGATGCGTGCGCTTATGAGTTAGGGAGGTCATTGGCCCCTAACCTTAGTCGGCGGTAGGTTCAAGGAGTGAGTTTGCGTAGAATCACCGCCACTCTTCTTGTGGCCAGTGCCTTGGTTGTCTCCGGTTGTTCCAGAACTGATCCGATTGAGGAGATCCCTGATTTTGCCGTGGACACACCTGACGTGAAGCTCATTTCCGCAGGTGAAGGCGATAAAGAGCAGCTGGTCTATTCATTTTCCCCACAAGAATCGGAGATCACTGTGTCCTACGCCGCGCACCAGGGCGCTGTGGCAACAGACAAGGTGAGCGTGGAGGCTCCCGCCGGAGGCGACGTCGAGCAAGTAACCCTGCCATTATCTGTTGCTGTGGTGGACGGAAACGTCGCTGAGTTCACCGTGGGTGAGCCGAAGCATTCCAACCTGGACACCGGCACTGAGGCGTTGACCGCTGAAGGTTTCCGCATGCGCTGGACCACCGATGTGCAGGGACAGATCGAGGACATCAAACTGTTGCCCCCAGAAGGCAGTTCCGATGAGGGGCGCGCAGTCATTGAGCGCGCGCTGCTGCAGATCATTTCCACTAACCCGGTGTTCCCCGTGGAGCCGGTGGGCGTGGGAGCAACATGGTCGGTGGAAACGCGGACGTTGGGTGAGACGAACATGCGCCGCACAACCACCTACTCGTTGACCTCCCGCGATGGGAATACCGTCACGCTGGATGTTCAGGTCCAGGAGGAACCCGCGAAGAAGACTCTGAATCTGGATGGTGAGGATAACCTGACTGCTGAAGAATGGTCCACCACATCACAAGGGACGATCACGGTAGATCTGAACAAACTTCTTCCCATCGCCGGCGAGAACGCGGCCACCACCCGCACTGTTTACGCTGGACCTAACCCTGATTTCAAGGTGGTCCAAGACATGACCACCGCAACGACGTACAAGAAGTGATCTCACATGCGGCACACCCACATCGGTTTAGACGGAGTTTCCTTTAGTTAT
This sequence comes from Corynebacterium tuscaniense DNF00037, assembly GCF_000759055.1. NCBI lineage: Bacteria > Bacillati > Actinomycetota > Actinomycetes > Mycobacteriales > Corynebacteriaceae > Corynebacterium > Corynebacterium tuscaniense. Next base: position 63,816 of record NZ_JRNG01000002.1, read on the forward strand.
CCGGATGGACACCGCGTCCTCACCGACGTTTCTTTTGCGGTCCCCGCCGGATCAGTGACGGGTCTCATCGGTGAGAACGGCGCCGGCAAGTCCACTCTGTTGTCACTCATCAGCGGTGATCTGAAACCAACAGCCGGCACGATCATTACCCCAGAGTTGACCGGATTCATCGCGCAAGAAACGTCGCTGCCATTCAGTGCTCCTGCACAGTCGCTTATCGACGAATCCGTGCACGAACTCCGCGGCGTCGAACGCGCCATCACCGAACTGTCCGGACTGATGGCAGAGGATCCGGACAAGTACTCGGATCAATTCGATGCGGCTCTCGCCCGCGCGGAGAATTCCGGTGTGTGGGAACTCGATGCCCGCATTGCTGCTGTGTTGGCTGGCCTTGGTCTTGCCAATGTTGAGTTGAGCACTCCCCTGGGCGAGATGTCTGGTGGTCAGCGCCGCCGCTTCGCGCTTGCAGCGCTGCTGCTGCGCCCCGTGGATGCGATGGTGTTGGACGAGCCCACGAACCACCTCGATGATGAGGCCGTGGACTTCCTCATTGAAGAATTGCGCGCTTTCAAGGGTCCGGTTCTGGCAGCATCCCACGACCGCTTCTTCTTGGATAGCGCCTGCGATGGGCTGGTTGACCTCGACCCCGGTCTGGGTGCGGAGGGCGGCTTCGGTGAAGAAACCCGCCAGGGTGCGCGTTTCTCCGGTTCCTTCTCCGATTACCTGGTCGCCCGCGAGGCCCGACGCGCACGGTGGGCTACCGACTATGCCGCGCAGGAACACGAACGCGCCCGGCTGGAGAAAGCCGCCGCGATTACGGACGAAGACGTGTTCCACTCCTTCGAGAACAAGACCGAAACTCGCAAGGCAGCCAAGTTCTATGCCGATCGCGCGGCCAAGACCATCGGTGGGCGCCGCAAGTCCGCGGAGAACCGCCTCGAAGCACTCGAGCGCCGTGAGATTCCTGCACCTCCGAAGCGGCTGCGCTTCCAGGGCCTGCCATCCCACACCGCTACTTCTCTCGGTGTGCCCGCGGTAGTGACGAAGGATCTCGCGGTTGAAGATCGGTTAGCACCGCTGACCATCAAGGTGCAGCCTGGCCAGCAGCTCCTCGTGGAGGGTCCGAATGGCGCTGGCAAATCCACACTCCTGAAAATCCTGGACGGTGAGCTCACCGACTATTCCGGCGAACTCCACATGCCGGAAGAGATGACGGTGGCACGCCTCGAGCAGGATGACACTTGGACGGACCTCTCGGTGACGGCGCTGGATATGCTCCCGGAGATCGTCGAGATGGGCCTCATGACACAGGAGCAAGCAGAACAACCGCTGCAGGACCTCTCCCTCGGCCAACGTCGCCGCGTCTCCTTGGGGTTGATCTTGTCCTCACCGCCGGATTTGCTGCTTCTCGACGAGCCCACGAACCACCTCTCCCTCGCCCTTGCCGAAGAGCTTGAGGAAGCACTGTTGGACTTCGAAGGCACCGTCATCATCACGTCCCACGACCGGTGGGTGCGCCGCCAATGGCGCAGGCGTATCGCTGAAAAAGATCAACGCGCCACGATCCTCACTCTGTCCACGCTGTGGACGGACGAGGTGTGGCGCGAGGAAACCTAAAGGACTAAAGGGCGGGTGCCTGTTCCGGTGCTGGAGCAGGTGCCTGGTCCTCGATCTGTACTTCTTCCGGTGCCTGTTCCGGTGCCTGTGCCCCACACATGGCAGGGACCTGGTCAGGAGCAACGGTGTTGTGGATGAGGGTGCATGCCCAGGACTGGGACAGCTTCCAGGTTCCATCCTCGTAAACGAAGGACACGTTCTCCGCGGTAGTCGGGCCCTGATCCGGCTGGGTGAAGTTCACTGCGGCGAGCACCTCAGTCGGGGTGTACCCCGGCAGGATAGGCTCCACAACCTGGAAATCAGCGCCAGATTCATGCTTTGCCTGTGTCATCACATCGAAGATTTCAACCGCGTTCTCACCGCCCTGAACGGTGCGAGTGCGTTCCTCCATCGGCAGGTTTGGGTCAGTGGCTCGAGCAAGGATCTCATTCAGTTCGGCTGCAGTAGGCGTCTCCGCAGCCGGTGCTTGCTCGGCACCACTACTCGCTGTGGTTGCGGTGGCTTCTTCCTTCCCTGAATCGTCGTTCGAGCATGCCGCGAGAGTCACTGCGGCACCGAAGGCGGTCACGATGGCTACAAATTTGCTTGTTTTCACCGTTTTCACGTTACCGGTTTGGTCACGTGGGTCCAACTGACGCGCCTGTGGCACTCTTGGGAATATGGTGCAAGATTCAGTAATTTCCACTGGTGGGACGATTGCCTGTACACGCGACAGTGAGGGCGGATTAACCCCCACCCTTTCCGCGGCGGACTTGGTGGAGTGCGCGGGTCTTTCGGGGGTTTCGGCGCGTGACATCACTGCGCTCGATTCATCGGCGATGACATTCGCGGATATTGACGCAGTGGTTGAGGCCGTACAAGAGGAACTGGTAGACCATTCAGGGGTTGTGGTGACGCATGGAACAGATTCACTGGTAGATACCGCATTTGCGCTTGATCTCTTCTTCGAACGCCCCATAGTGATCACTGGTGCGATGCGGCCAGCGGATCACGAGGAACCAGATGGGTTTGAGAACCTGAGAACTGCAGTGCAATCGTTGACCCCCGGCGCACACGTGGTTTTTGCCGGGAAGGTTTTGTCTGCCCGCGGACTGATTAAGGCTCATACGGGAGCGTTGAATCCGTTTGTTGCTACCGGTGATGCTCCGACATACCCGTACCATCTTCCGCCGGTGTCATTGGCGGGGATGAACGTGCCCATCATCACCTGTTATCCCGGCGCGCCGGCGAGCATTCTCGATGGGGTTGAGGGGGCTGACGGCATCGTCATCGAAGGCCTTGGAGCTGGCAATGTCTCCACCGAGGTGGGCGAAGCGCTGGCAGATCTGTCGCTTCCCGTAGTCATGTCGACTTCCGTGCCCTTCGGCAAGGTGGACTTTGCCTACGGTGGTCCCGGAGGAGGAAACACCCTGGGGAAGTTCGGGGTGATTCCCTCCGGTTGGTTGCGCGCGGGTCAGGCCCGCATCGCTTTGGCGGTTGCGTTGCAGGCTGGGGTCCATCCAGCGGAGATTATCGGCGCTTGAACAGTAGTGCTCCGGCACCAATCAGGGCGATCACTCCAAGAACACCAGCGATCCACCATGTCTTGGTGTCGTTGCTTTCCTCCACCATGTCTGATTCCGGCTGTTGGATAATGTTGTCAATCCACTCGTATTGTGCTGCTACCGGGGCAACGGCTACCTTCGGATTACTCAGCAGTTCCTCCTCAGACGGGTTGTCTGGATCACTGAACAGTCCTGCAGACATCACAGCCGAGACGCGACCGTCCTGGAAAATTGGTCCGCCAGAGTCACCCGGCTGGATGCGGGCTTCATCCGCAAGGTCGACGACGGCGGCATTGGGGGCGTCGAAAAGCGCGGGCGCTTCATCGCTTGTCTTGGAGGTACCTTGTGCGATGGGTAGCTGAGTGGACCCGCCAGAACCATCGGAGGACCAACCGTAGAGGGTCACGTCACCGTCAGCGAGGGTTTCCTTGGACACCTCGGCGTAGTAGTCCAGCTGCATGTCCTGGACGGTGTGGACCAGGCCGATATCACCAATCGGCGCCTTCTCCCAACGGTCCACCTCGTAGACGCGCTGGTCTTCGCCCTGCAGAGTGCGGACGCTGCCTCCGGCCTTATCAAACATTTCCATGCAGTGACGCGCGGTGAGCACCCAGTGCGGGGCGACGGCGGTGCCGGTGCAGGTGCCGTCTTCTGGCTCATCGTCTTGCATACGCAGCGAGACAACAGTGTTGGCTTCAGCGGTGTTGCCGGCCATGTCTTTGCTCTCCATCGCAAGAGCAAGAGTTGGGTTGAGCAGGCTAGCCGTTGCTACGAGCGCTGCTGTGCGTGCGAGTTTCATAATTCTCCTTAGCGGTTTTAGTAATGTTCGCGACCACGGTTTCAAGCGGGCCGCGTTTAAAGAAGTGCTTCCACACCACAGCGATGACCGCTGCCGCCACCACCGTGACTACGAAAGACAAGTACTCCGAAGTCACAATGTGAAGGCAGTACAAGGTGAGCGTCATCGAACCCATCGGTTGAAGCACCAGGGATGCTGGGATGGCGGAGTACAGCAGACGGCACATACCGACCACTGCTGCCGACATTCCAATTGAGCCAACAACATCAACAACCCCACCCGTATGACCATTGGCATCAAGCCAGAACGGCAGCACAACATTCATGCGGAGGTACAGATCCGCAATTGCCAAGATCACTCCGACAACAACAGCGCCGCCGAATGACTTGATCCGGTTAAACAGCATGCCGGCAACCATGAGGGCAACCCACATGGCGAGTGGATAGGGCGCGCCGAAGATTCCTCCCAGCTGGCTCGTTGTCGCGCTGAGAGCAATAGCGGCAATGCCCACTGCAGCCAGACGTGGCGTGCTCCAGGAAGGAATGAAAGCGAGAAGCATCATTGAAAGGCCCAGCGGAAGTAGGACCACCTCGATGGTTCCGGCGAAAGGGACCAGCACAAAGTGAAGAAAGATGAGGATGAGCCCGCGCACCAAAAAGGTAACCGGGTGCGGTCGCATCAAGCCCATAGATATTCCTGCGAGGAACGCAAACAGCGCCGCCGGAAACCCGTAGAGCAACTGCCCCGCCATGCCCAAGGTGTTCGCACCAGTCACTGTCAGGTGCGCCGCCACCATGGCAATGAGGGCAATTGCGCGTGCCACATCAATTCCTACTATCCGCATGCTTCGCACGTTACGGAGGGCGATGTTGCGAGAGCGTTAAGATCATTTTTCATGTCCCCTCATGTACTCATCGTTGAAGACGAGGTCTATCTCGCCGACGCGTTGCACACCGCTCTGACCAGGGAAGGAATGCATGCGGAGGTGCTTTACGACGGCGCCGCGGCCGTGGAAAAGCTTGAAAGTTCCGGCGGCGGCATCGACGTCGTGGTGCTGGACCGCGACCTACCGGGCATGCACGGTGATGAAATCTGCGCGCGCATTGTTAGTGATTATCCCCACATCCGTGTGCTCATGTTGACGGCGTCTGGCACCCTCGATGATCGTTTGAGTGGGTTTAACTTAGGGGCGGACGATTATTTGCCGAAGCCGTTTGAGTTACCGGAACTCATCGCCCGCGTGGCTGCACTGGGAAGGCGCAGTTCCCCGAAGCGTGATTCTGTTCTCGTGTCCGGGGACGTGCGGATGGATACCGTGCGGCGGCGCGTCATGCGAGGAGATACAGAGATTGCTCTCAGCCCGAAGGAATTCGCAGTTCTGGAAGTACTCATGGAAGCAGGTGGAGCAGTGCTGTCCGCCGAGGACTTGTTGGAGCAAGCCTGGGATGAGAATGCGGATCCGTTTACAAATTCTCCGCGCGTGACCATTTCTTACCTGCGCAAAAAGCTTGGCGCGCCACAGGTGATTTTTACTCGACCTGGTGAGGGGTACTACGTCCCATGAGTCTGCGCTCCCGCATCACAGCAATGTTCGTAGCCACGACGGCATCGGTGGGCCTGGCACTCATCGCGCTAGTGTACGGCTACTTGAAGTTAACGCCGGTCCCCTTCCGCGCGGAGTTCCCGGACTCCGCAGTAATCGACGGCGCAGTTCCGGTGACCAGCGAGATTCTGCGCGCCATGTTAACTGCCTCACTGGTGAGTTTGCTGGTGCTGACCATTCTGGCCGGTGTCATCGGATGGTTCGTAGCCGGGTGGGTGATCACGCCGCTGTCCTCGATTGCCTCCACTGCCCGCAAAGTGACCGCGGGCGATATGAAGGAGCGCACCGGATACTCCGGCGCGGCCGATGAGCTCGGGGATGTGTCAAAGGCGTTGGACACCATGCTAGATACTCTGGCTGATTCCATCACCGCGCAGAAGCGTTTCTCCGCGAATGCCTCACACGAACTGAAAACCCCGATCTCCACTATTCAAACCATCGCGGATGTGGCCTTAGCAGGCCAGGACGAGTCCGAACTGCGTGAAGCTTTGGTACGAATCCGTGAGGTCAATGCCGGTAATGCCAAAACAGTGAACGCACTGCTTGATCTTGCCCGCGCGGAAATGCCCACTGTTGATGCGATTGATTTTGGTGCAATTTGCCGTGACTGCGGGATCGAAGCGGAAGCAGTCACCGTCACGGGAGATCCTATTTTGTTACAGCACGCAGTATCGAACCTCGTGCGCAATGCGCGCACTCACGGGGAGTATGTCGCGGGTGCGCTGAATGTGCGTAACGGGCAGGCCACCGTGACGGTGGAAAGTTCCGGGCCGGTGTTGACGGAAGATGAAGTAGCCACGTTTGTAGAGCCTTTTACCGGATCTGGTCACGGCTTGGGTCTCACGTTGACAGACAGTATTGCCACCTCACACGGCGGGAGGCTGGAGCTTGCGCCACGAGAAGCTGGAGGGCTAGTCGCGCGTTTTATCATTCCAGCCAGTCGTCCCACGCCAACGAGTCAATCGGGTCGCCTGGTTTAAGGTCTGGGTCGTCCGCACGGAGGTTAACCACTTTGCCAGGGCCTGTCGCGCGAGTTTCAAACCGTACGGTGACAAATCCGTGACCGGTGCCCTGTATCCAACCATGGCCGTACTCCGGGTGCGTGACGTCCTGGGTGGCACGCCAACTTGATTCGGTGTGTGCCGGTTCAGGTATCGGCGTGGCTAGCTCAGCAAGATCAGAAACGCCGGTTTCTTCAGGAATCACCTGGTGTGGCGTGATCTCCTGGTCTAATTCCGGGAAAAGCGTGTCCTGCATGATGGCTTCTAGGCCGGAGAAGCTTACTCCCACTAGACGGATAGGGCCAACCTCGTCAGGGTACCGCGCGATTTTGAAGGCGACAGCGGTCAAGGTGTCTGCATCGTCTGTCGCATACGGCAACGTCATTGAGCGGGATTCAATGCGAAAGTCAGCTAATTTGAGTTTGACGGTGACGGTGCGGGCCCCGCGGCCGTCGATAAGCAACCTGCGATGTGACTCACTCGCAGCACGTCTGATAGCGGCCTCGACTTCCGCTGTAGTGGTCAAATCAGTCGGGTACGTGTGCTCCGCCGAGATTTGCTTGGCTTCTGCGCGTGGCGCGACGGGCCGATCATCAGTGCCGCGGGCGAGCTGCCAGAGTTGCTTGGCCACGACACCCCCGAGCGCAATATCCACTTCTTTCTCCGTAAGGCGCGCGAAATCCCCAATGGTTTCTACCCCGGCGTTGGTGAGTTTCGCGCCAGTGACGGGGCCGACTCCCCACAGTTCATTGACGGGAAGGGGTTGGAGAATTTCTGTCTGACTGTTGCGCGGAATGATGAAAACACCGTCGGGTTTAGCCAGCCCAGAGGCAATCTTCGCGTATTGCTTGCCTGTGCCCGCCCCGATCGAACTGGGCAGGCCTGTTTCTTCCCGGATCTCCTCGCGGAGAAGGTTCGCCCACTGCTCAACATCATCCGGGGCGGCGCCTTGGAGATGAGCGGGCTCCATAAACGCCTCATCGATGGAGAGCTGCTCGAGCACATCAACGTGGCGGGCAATGATCTCGAACACCCGGCGCGACGCCGTGGAATACACGGCGCGACGTGGAGCAACGAGGACGGCTTTAGAGCCGACGAGACGTACCGCACGGTATGTCGGCATGGCGGAACGAGCACCGTATTTGCGTGCCTCATAGGAAGCGCCGGCGACCACTCCCCTGCCCGTCACACCAGCAACGAGCACGGGGCGGCCTTTAAGAGTCGGCCGGGTGAGCTGCTCGCAGGACGCGTAGAACGCGTCCATGTCAATGTGCAACACCCAGCGAGACATTCCTCTAGTTCTTCTGCACGCTTGCAGTCACACCATCGACCACGTCGTGCCCTTTGACCGGCTCGGTGACCACGTCGAAGGAGGTGGCCAGAGTCTCCGCAGCGATGTGGTCGGCGTGAGTGCGTGCCCACTGCTCCTTGTCCGCCGGAACGGACAGGACCACAGAGATGCGGTCGGAGACTTCAAGGCCTTCCTGCTTGCGGGCATCCTGCAGGCCACGGATGACGTCCGCTGTCCAGCCCTCAGATTCGAGCTCCTCGGTGACGTCGGTGTCCAGGACAACCAGACCCACTGCATCACCAGCGTCCACGCGGGCGGTGCTATCCGGGTTCTCTGCAACGAGGCGCTCGGTGTAGAGCTCCGGCGTCAGAACAATGTCACCATCGACGACGACGTTCTCACCCTCGCGAACGTAGTTGCCTGCCTTCACGTTCTTGATGGCGCGCTGAACATCTTTGCCCAAGGTCGGGCCAGCGACCTTAGCGTTCACCACAACCTCGAAAGAACCAGCTGCATCCACGTCAGTAGTCAGCTCCACGTTTTTCACGTTGACCTCATCACGGATGACGTCCTGGAAGCTCTGCAGGGAATCAGCGTTCGGCAGTGCCACCGTAAGCTGTGGCAGCGGCAGACGGTTACGCAGTTTGTTCGACTTCCGCACAGACGATGCAGCGGAGCAGACTGCGCGAGTGGCATCCATGGATGCCACCAGAGCCTCATCAGCCGGAATATCCTGTGCCTTCGGATAGTCCTCCAGGTGCACACTCCGACCACCCGTCAGACCACGCCACATCACCTCAGAGATAAACGGCAGCAGCGGTGCGGTTGCGCGGCACAGGATCTCCAGCACCGTGTACAGGGTGTTGAATGCCTCCGGATGTTCGTCCTGGCCAACCCAGAAACGGTCACGGGAACGGCGCACGTACCAGTTGGTCAAGGTGTCGGCGAAGAGACGGACCTCCTCGCATGCGCCGGAGATGTCCGTGGCATCCAGAGCCTTCTTGGTGTTGTCCACCATGTCGTGCAGCTTGGCCAAGATGTAGCGGTCAAGCACGTTGGTGGACTCGGTAGAGAATTCCGCTTCCCTATCCGCGTACAACTGGAGAAAGGAGTAAGCATTCCACAATGGCAGGATTGCCTGGCGGACACCGTCACGGATGCCCTGCTCCGTCACGATGAGGTTGCCACCACGCAGGATCGGGCTGGACATGAGGAACCAACGCATGGCATCAGAACCATCGCGGTCAAAGACCTCATTGACATTCGGGTAGTTGCCCTTCGACTTGGACATCTTCTGGCCATCGGAACCGAGGACGATGCCGTGGGCGACAACCTGCTTGTAGGCAACACGATCGAACAGTGCGGTGGCCAACACGTGCTGCACGTAGAACCAGCCACGGCTCTGGCCGGAGTACTCCACGATGAAGTCTGCCGGCTGACGCACATCGTGCTCTTCGACGTTCTCAAACGGGTAGTGGTACTGAGCAAACGGCATAGAGCCCGACTCAAACCAGCAGTCCAAAACATCCGGTACACGGCGCATCATGGACTTGCCCGTCGGATCATCCGGGTTCGGGCGGGTCAGCTCATCGATGTACGGTCGGTGCAGCGATTCCGGACGAACACCGAAGTCCTTCTCCAGCTCATCGAGAGAGCCGTACACATCCACGCGCGGGTACTCCGGATTGTCAGACACCCATGCCGGAACCGGTGAGCCCCAGTAACGGGTACGGGAGATATTCCAATCACGGGCCCCCTCGAGCCACTTGCCAAACTGACCGTCGCGCACGTGGCTGGGGATCCAGTCAATGGTCTGGTTGAGTTCCACCATGCGGTCACGGATATCCACAACTTTGACAAACCATGCTGGCAGAGCCATGTAGATCAGCGGTTCACCCGAGCGCCAGGAGTGCGGGTAGGAGTGAACGATGACCTTGTCCTGCAGAACACGATCCGCTGCCCTCAGATCGCGGATGATGTCCCGGTTCGCGTCGAAAACAAGCTTGCCCTGGTAGTCAGAAACAAGACTGGTGAACTTACCATCAGCATCAACAGGGATGACCAGGTCAACGCCGTACTTTTCGCACGTAATCATATCGTCCTCACCAAAGGCCGGAGCCTGGTGGACAATACCTGTGCCGTCTTCCGTAGAAACGTAATCAGCCACCAGAACCATGAAGGCATTCGGCTGGTCAGCGAAGTAATCAAAGACTGGCTTGTACGTCAAACCCTCGAGTTCGCTGCCCTGGAAGGTGGACACGACCTCGTACTCACCCAGTTCCTTCACGTACGAGCCGATGAGGGCGGTGGCGATGAGGAAGCTACGGCCGGCGAAGTCACCGTCCCTCACGCGAAGCAGGGTGTACTCAATCTCCGGACCAACGGCCAGAGCAAGGTTGGACGGCAGGGTCCATGGCGTCGTCGTCCAAGCGAGAGCTTCGGCGGTGTGAAGCTCCGGATGGTTTTCCCACGTCTTCGCTGCGGGGAAGCCCTCACGTGCACCGGTGAGCGGCAACGTCACGGTCACCGTTGGGTCCTGGCGTTCCTTGTACGAATCATCCAGGCGCGTCTCCTGGTTGGACAGCGGAGTGTGCTCAGCCCAGGAGTACGGCAGCACACGGAAACCTTGGTAGATCAGCCCCTTGTCATAGAGAGTCTTGAACGCCCACATGACGGATTCCATGTACTCGATGTCCATGGTCTTGTAGCCGTTCTCAAAATCAACCCAGCGTGCCTGGCGCGTGACGTAGTCCTCCCACTCGCCGGCATAGTGCATGACGGACTGGGCACAGTACTCATTGAACTTGGCCAGCCCCATGTCTTGGATCTGTGCCTTGTCAGTGATGCCCAGCTGTTTCTCTGCTTCCAGTTCAGCCGGCAGGCCATGGCAGTCCCAACCAAACACGCGCGGAACATGGTAGCCGGTCATGGTGCGGAAACGCGGAACAATATCCTTCACGTAACCGGTCAGAAGGTGGCCGTAGTGTGGCAAACCATTAGCAAAAGGCGGGCCATCGTTGAAAACATATTCCTCTGCGCCTTCACGGTTCTTCAGGCTGGCCTGGAACGTGTCGTCCTTTTTCCAGTAATCAAGGACGATCTGCTCCATCTCAGGGAACTTCTGTGACCCCCCGGTCATGTCCACTTTCGGGTACACGCGGGCAGTGTTTTCCATGAATCCTCCACTTCAGCCGCGGGGACGCGATAACTCGCGCGGTACCACCCCGCTTGGGAACGTACAAGTTCCCCACTTCATTAGTGGATTTTCCGGTTCTAATGAGCTTGCGCCGTTCTTCCGGAACGCTCCCCGGTGATAGCCGGATCACTGCGTGACAGTTGGACAGTTGACAGTGTAGCGCACAGAAAAATACCCGCCCTTTCAGGCGGGTAAAGCACCGCGTGTTACTTCTGCTCACCAGATGGTGCGGAAGAACCACGCGTCTCCAGCTCCTCAAGCTGAGACTCCAACAAAGTCTTCAGACGGGTGCGGTACTCGCGCTCGAAAGTACGCAGCTCGGCAATGCGCGTCTCAAGGGCTGCCTGCTGCTGCTTCACGGTGCTCATAATCTCGCTGTGCTTGCGCTCAGCCTCAGAACGCAGCTGCGCTGCCTGCTCCTCCGCCTTGCGGATCTGAGCCTCGGCACGGGAGTTAGCCTCATTCGTGGTCTCCTCAGCCTTACGCTGCGCCTCGGACAGCAGCTGGTTAGCCTGCAGCTCTGCATTCTTGGTGGTAGCAGTAGCGTTCTTCTCCGCTTCTGCAAGCTGGGAGGAGGCGCTAGCACGTGCTTCCTCAAGAACACGGCGGGCTTCCTCCTGCGCCTCGTTAGCCACACGGTCTGCAGTCTGCTGCGCCAGGCCAAGGACACGGGCAGCCTTAACATTTGCCTCATCATCAACGGAAGCCTGCGAAGCGGCCGCCTGCGACTGAGCCGCCTTAGCCTGCTTTGCCTCATGTTCGGCGCGCTCAATGCGGGCCTCATACTTCTTGCGCAGCTCCTCCTCCACCTCGCGGCGGATAGCAGCCTCATCTACCTGATTCCCTCGCGTAGCGCCACCATCTTCGAGGCGAGCGCGCAGTTCATCGTTCTCATCCTGCAATTGAGCAAGAGTATCTTCGACGAGGTCCAGGAACTGATCAACCTCGTCCTCGTTGTAACCGCGCTTGCCAATCGGCGGCTTGCTGAAAGCGACATTGTGCACGTCTGCTGGTGTCAGCGGCATGTGAGTTCCCTTCGGATAGATGTGCTCGAGGCACGTCTTTTAATTGATAGATGAACGATAGCAAGGTAAAGCCTAGCCCACAGCATCCTCACCCTCAACGTGAACCCGAGGGTAAGTCATCCAATTAGTTTAGATTCCAAAGCTGAGTCGCACCACCGCACTCAGCAACATTAGGGCGATGAACAGCACAATTACGCTGACATCTAACGCAACCCCACCCAGCGGAAGGGGCGGGATGAAACGGCGAAGAAATCGGAGCGGAGGGTCTGTGGTGACAAAAAAGAATTCCGCAACAACCATGAACCATCTCGGCGGAGAAAAGTGTTTAGAGAAGGACTGGATCATCTCAATGATGAGCCGGACGATCACCATGAAGGTGTACAACCCAATGAGGGCATAGAGAATAGCGCCGATCATAGTCACGGCAATACACCCTAACGCAGGTGAGCTGCACGCTCCAGCTCACCCACAGAGGTGCGGGCGTTTTCCGGAACGATAGCGAAGACCAGCAGGTCATCCCCGGTGCGGGACAGCTTGTGCATCTTGCCGCGTGCCGCAAAGCACAGTCCTGCAGCGAAGTCGATCAGGCGCATCGCGGTCGGCTTGTCCACAGAGGACAGGTCCATAACCACTGCGTCGCCGTCACGGAATGGCTCACCAATATCCTTCGCGTCGTTGTAATCGCGCGGGCGGACACTGATAATGGCCGCGGTGTAGTCGCGGGGAGCACGGCTGTAGGAAGTACCGGTTTCCTCATATGCCGGGTCATCATAATAAGGGTCGACCGAAGGATCGTACTGGCCGAGACCAAAGAATTCTTTCAGGCTATTTGAGAAAGACATAGGGTTAAGTCTCCTGTTCGCAGGCGGTTTATGGTTGTTTTTAGAGTACGGGTCGCGTTCCAAGCAGCTTGGTTCCGACACGCACGATGTCGGACCCAGAAGCTACTGCATCAACAAAATCTGCGGACATGCCAGCGGAGAGCTTCATTGGACGGCCAAGTTCATTTTCATACTGCAACGCAATGCTTTTCGACGTTTCGAAGACCGGCACCGGATCAACACCGATTGGAGGAACGACCATAAAGCCGTCGATAAGCACATTCTCTAATCCCGCGACTTCCTCAACGAGTGCGGGGAGTTCCTCGCGTGCGACCCCGCCGCGGTTCGCGTCATCATCAAAGGAAATCTGAATCAGGCATGGCAGCGGTTCGGTGCGCTCCGCGTTGTCCATGCCACGGTTGAGCGCGCGGGCAAGTTTGACGGAATCGAGCGAGTGGACGGAACTTGCCCACCGCGCCACCGAATTTGCTTTCTTGGTTTGAATCTGGCCGATCATGGCAATCTCCATGAGATCGCCTAGTTCCTCTTTCTTCTGCTTTGCTTCTTGTTCGCGGTTCTCCCCCACCATGGTGATACCAAGCTGCGCGAGCAGCGCAATGTCTTGCGCAGGGTGGAATTTGGTCACCGGCAAAATGGTGACACTGCCCGGCTCGCGTCCGGCCTTCTGTTCTGCCTCGCGCACCTCACGCGTGATGGTGTCCAAGTTGTTTTTCAGTTCCGCTAAGCGGTCCATTATTTGCCCCCTGTCAACCAGATAACTCCTGCCTGGCGGCCAGTTTCTTTGTCACGCCGGTAGGAAAAGAATGTTTCGTCTGTGATCGTGTCTGCCGGGTGCGCATCAATCCGAGTCACTCCGAGTGATAGGAGTTGCCGGATAAGCCCCGCACGCACATCAATTCCGGGAGTGCCTTTCTTGGTGCGTGTCTTCGAGCCAGGCAGATGATTCTCCACATCCTCGGTCATCTCTTGGGGCACCTCGTAAGATTCCCCCGCAGCAGCCGGGCCAAGCAACGCGTGGATAGAGCCCGCAGCAGCGCCCAGTTTCAGCATTTCTTCCACAGTGTTCTTCACAATGCCATTGCGTGCACCGATACGGCCAGCATGCACCGCAGCGATGACCTTTGCATAGGGGTCTGCGAGCAAGACCGGCACACAGTCTGCGACGAGTACGCACAGCGCAAGGTTCTCAGCCGTAGTAACGATGGCATCGGTTGCCTCAACTGGAGCATCCTGCTGCTTATCGACGACGGTCACCGTATTCGTATGCAACTGCTCCATCCACACGAACTGCTCTGTCTTGAGCCCGAGAGAGCCAGCTAGGCGTTGACGGTTCGCTGAAACCGCTTCTGGATCATCCCCAACGTGAGAAGCAAGATTCCCCGACGCACGGCCAGTAAAAACCATGCGGACGGGGCGCTTGGAGGTATCAGTGGTGTGCATTAACGCAGAAAGTCCGGGACGTCGAGGTCATCCACATCACGGCGGGCCGGGCGGTACGGCTCGGAGTCACGGGCCCCACGGGAATCATGCTCCGAGTTGGTAAACAGGCCACCACGGTGTTCGTCATAGCGGTGACGTGACGCGTATTCAGTCCGCCGCGGCGCCTCGGGGGCCTTCTCAACCGGCTTCTCTGCTTCGTTCTCGTCCTCGTCTTCCGTCTTCTTCTCGGAATTCGGCTCAGCGTCAAACAGGGAGCTACCGGTGGCTGGCGCTTCCTCCTCGGGGCGGGCATTCGCTTTCTCATCAAAGCCAGTCGCGATGATGGTTACGCGGACCTCATCACCCAGATTGTCGTCAATAATCGTGCCGAAGATGATGTTCGCGTCATCGTCGGCCTTCTCCTCGACAATGGAGGCGGCGTTGTTGACCTCCATGAGCCCCAAGTCTGAGCCACCTGCGACAGAAATGAGCACGCCCTTAGCGCCCTCCATCGTGGTCTCCAACAGCGGCGAGTTAATAGCCTGCTCAGTAGCAGCCATCACGCGATTGTCCCCGCGCGCAGAGCCGACCCCCATCAAAGCGGAGCCAGCATCCGCCATAACGGAGCGCACATCAGCGAAGTCAACGTTGATCATGCCCGGGATGGTAATGAGGTTGGTGATGCCCTGGACACCGTTATACAGAACCTCATCAGCAGCGCGGAACGCTTCCATCATGGACAACTCAGCGTCGCCCAGCTGCAGCAGACGGTCATTCGGGATGACGATGACGGTGTCGCAGACTTCCTTAAGGGTCTCAATCCCCTCCAGTGCCTGACGGGTACGGCGCTTACCTTCGAAAGAGAAGGGGCGAGTGACAACACCAATGGTGAGAGCACCCATCTTCTTCGCGATACCAGCGACGACCGGTGCAGCACCAGTGCCGGTGCCTCCACCTTCACCGGCAGTGACGAACACCATGTCGGAGCCTTTCAAAGACTCCTCAATCTCCTGCTTATGATCCTCAGCAGAGGTGCGGCCAACCTCCGGGTTAGCGCCGGCACCAAGGCCGCGTGTCGCCTCGCGGCCAATGTCAAGCTTTGTATCCGCATCAGTAAACAGCAGCGCCTGGGAGTCAGTGTTGATAGCTACAAATTCAACACCCTTCAGGCCCTCCTCGATCATGCGGTTCACAGCGTTAACGCCACCGCCACCGACACCGACGACGCGGATCATGGCGAGGTAATTGCTAGGAGAGGTCATGGATGGAACTCGCCTTTCAGGGTTCTTGTACAACAATTCGGACAACGCTTTCCATCATGACCAACCGAATGCGAATTTCGGCTAATTTTTTCGGCGTGTCGTTACCCTCAACCTTTACTTTAGGGTTTGTGACCTGGGTCTTTAACGAACAGTGACCAACTGCGGGTTCGTAATGTTGAACTCTGCTCCCTCACGGTGCAGCACAGTATCAAGCGCCAATGACTTATTCCGGTTGTCTTCGGACGCACCCCAGGTGACGGTCCTGCCCTCTTTCACATGCAGGACATAGTCATGCTTTCCACGCGCTTCAATCGCTTCAACATTTTCTCGACCCTGGTCGCTCAATGCGCCAGCGATGTCTACCGCCCCCTTACGCACCGCCTCATCAGTGCCAGCGGCCCCCGTGAGTTCCACAGCATTTTCTGGGGGAACATCCACCGCAAACTCACGCCCGTCCGCATCGAGCAAATGCGCGCCATCTTCCTGAGAGAAGAACGCCACCGCGTCATTCTCTATCACCGTCAGTTTGATCGTTGATGGCCACCCGCGTGACGCGGTAGCGGACTTCACCCATGGCAAGGCAACAACGCCGGCTGCTGCGTCTCGCAGCTTGACCTGGGCAAGAGGTGTACCGGATCGAATTCCGGAGGCTCTCACAGCGTCTTCTTCACTGATGTGAGCGTTGCCTTCAACCTGAAAGTGCTTCACCGACATGAGTGGTGTGAAGTACACCACCGACCACAACACCGCCAGTGCTACCACGATAGCGCCGCTGATCGCCGCTACGCGTTTCACTGTTCTGCCTCCGCTAGGGCAGCCAACAACGGATCTGCGAGCATGGTTACGCTTCCAGCCCCCATGGTGATCACCACATCACCTGGGTGCGTCACCTTTACTACCGATAGTGGTGCGTGTGAGAAGTCCGGATCGTAAATAGCTTCAATGCTCATCTTGTCCGTGATGACACGCGAATCAACACCCTCCACTGGCGTTTCACGGGCACCAAAAATATCCAGAACTACGGCAGCGTCCGCGAGCGAGAGCGCATCAGCAAATTCCTGAGCAAAGTTGACCGTCCGCGAGTACAGATGCGGCTGGAAACAAACCACAACGCGGTCATGCGCAGCCTTTGCCGCGGAAAGCACCGCGGCAACTTCAGTCGGGTGGTGCGCATAGTCATCGTAAACCCGGGTGCCACTTGGCAGCTCCCCACGGAATTCAAAACGACGCCGCACACCGGTAAAACCGGACAAACCTTCAGCCAGCTTGACCGGGTTTGCACCCGCAATGTCTCCCGCCAACAGTGCAGCCGCAGAGTTCAGCACCATGTGGCGCCCCGGAATAGCCAATGAATACTCAAAGGGCGTGCCGTTCAGATCCACCGTGACAAACGTAGTGGTGTCTTCCATGCGCTCGCTAGTGACACGAGCATGGTTAGGAATCCGTGGGTGCGTCACCGTGCCATACCCAACGACATTGATACCGCGGTCAAGAGCGCGTTCACCACACTGCGCCGTTGCTTCATCATCAAGACACACAACGAGGGTTCCCGTATCCGTAACGCGGTCTGCGAAGTCATCGAAAACCTGGAAGTAGGACGCTTCATCACCGAAGTAGTCCAAGTGGTCCGGCTCAATATTGGTTATCACGGCAATGTCCGGCTTGTAGCGCAGCAACGAAGCATCTGATTCATCTGCCTCAGCCACAAAAACACTGCCACTGCCGTGGTGAGCATTCGTGCCAGCACGGTTGAGCTGCCCACCGATGGCAAAGGACGGGTCCTCCCCTGCAGCTTGCAAGGCAACAACCGCCATGGAAGTGGTAGAGGTTTTCCCGTGCGTGCCGGCAAAGAGCATCTGGGTGTAGCCCTCCATCAGTTCCCCCAGAAGATCCGAGCGACGAATAACGGGAATACCCAACTCGGCTGCCGCTACGAGTTCCGGGTTATCTTTCGGAATCGCGGCAAAACTAGTCACCACAACAGTGGGCGGGTCCCCGGCGAGCGTCAGATTACGTGCATCATGCCCCACGGCGATCTGCGCACCTTGAGTGCGTAGTGCACGAACTGGGCGTGAGTCCTTGACATCGGAACCAGTGACAATGCTGCCACGATCAAGGAGGATACGGGCCACGCCGGACATGCCAGCGCCACCGATACCAATCAAATGAACGCGTGAAAGATCAACTGCGTCGCTCACTATGAATCCTTTCCCATGATCCGACGGGCAATAATCTGTGATGCATTGCCAGCTTGGGTACTGGACAACGCTTGCTTCATTTCTTCACCCT
This sequence comes from Corynebacterium tuscaniense DNF00037, assembly GCF_000759055.1. NCBI lineage: Bacteria > Bacillati > Actinomycetota > Actinomycetes > Mycobacteriales > Corynebacteriaceae > Corynebacterium > Corynebacterium tuscaniense. The sequence continues at coordinate 81,704 of NZ_JRNG01000002.1, forward strand.
TGCCACTAAGAATCTCTGTGACCGCGGTGACGAGGGCATCGGGGGTGAGCGCAGCATCGTCAATACGCATTGCGGCGCCTGCTTCGACGAGGTGCGCAGAGTTGAGACCTTGCTCACCATTGCCATGCGGCAACGGAATGTAAATCGCAGGCACGCAGGCAGCGGAATTCTCCGCAACTGTCATGGCGCCGGAACGGCATATCACTACATCGGTGACTGCGTACGCAGCTTCCATGTCTTCAATATAAGGCACGGCAGTGTAACCCTCGTGCGGTTCAGGCGCATCATTTTTACGCCCGTATGCGTGAAGCACCTGGTATCCGGCCGCGGTGAGGCGCTCCACAGCCCCGGACAACGCTGTATTAATACTGCGCGCACCTTGGGAGCCACCGGTAACTAGCACCGTTGGTTTGTTCGGATCAAGGTTCCACATCTTGTAACCACGCTCTGCCTTCGCGCCGTCTGCATCCTTCCCCACACCCGGACGAACAGGAACCCCAACAACCTCACCGGGCATGCCGGAATTCGGCACCGCGTTAAAGCCTATGCCTCCGAGACGGATCCCCAGCTTGTTAGCCATGCCGGCTAGCGCGTTTGTCTCAAGGACATAAAAAGGAATACCCAAAGACTTCGCCGCAAGGTAGGCGGAAGCAGAAACATAACCACCGGTACCAAAGACTGCATTAGCCTCACGGCGCTTCAGCGCCATGCGGGTTTGGTTCACCGACTTAATAAGTTTCGCTGGAACACCGAGAAGCTTGAGGGGCTGCTTACGCGGAATCGGCACCGGATCCACAAGATCAAGTTCAAAGCCGCGGGCGGGGATAATGGACGTTTCCAACCCCTTCTCCGTGCCTAGAGCAGTGACAGATGCATCAAACTCATCACGCAACACCTCCGCCACAGCCAGTGCCGGCTCAATGTGCCCGGCTGTCCCACCACCAGCAACAACGACGTTGAAAGACACGTTTCTCCTCTACGTAGCTAGCTTGCGCGTCGAGTGTCAGTGTATTGCGTGCGACGGCGAGCCGTAACCGGGGTCGGTGCTGGCACCTCACGGACACGGCGTGGTGCCTGACGCGGTGCTCGGCGCACAGCAGGACGTGGCGCCTTAGGTTCGGCGAGGAAAAACATCCGGTCAAACAGCGGGCGACCGTAATTTTGCATGAAGGACACTGCATCCGGCTCATGGCGGGCCACGGAGGCAACCAAGCCCATCGCACCAAGGGTGATAACGGCCGAAGTGCCACCAGCAGAGATCATGGGCAACTGAATACCCGTAACCGGCAGCAAACCAATGACATAGCCGATGTTGATGAACGCCTGCGACACGATACCGGTGGTGATTGACGCAGCCAGAAGAGCTTGGAACTGGTTCTGTGCCCGGCGCGCGGTACGCAAACCGAAAAACAGCAACATGGCGAACAAGGTGATCACCAGTGCGCCGCCCCATAGCCCGAGCTCCTCACCGATCACTGCAAAGATGAAGTCATTCTTCGCCTCCGGGAGATAGAACCACTTTGCGCGTGACTGGCCCAGGCCGACGCCGAAGAAAGAACCATCGGCCAAGGACAAGAAGCCTTGATAGGACTGGAACGCCACACCGCGAGTGTCCTCAAAGTGCCCGAAAAGCGCATCAAAATACACGAGGAGACGGTTGGAACGATATCCGCCAGCAGCCATGATGAGAACGAGAAGTGTGGCACCGAAGCCTGCGACGATACCGATGAACTTCCACGTCACACCAGCAAATAGCAGAATCAAAGCAACCACGATAGCGAAGGACACCATCATGCCCATGTCACCCTGGGCACCAATGAGGCCCATGCACAGCATCGAAACGAAAATGAATGGCGTGAACCCATTGGTCACTTTGAGCAACTTACGCGGATTCTTATTAGCCAAGATGGACGCACCCCACACACAGATGGCCACGCGGGCAATCTCAGACGGCTGCAGCTGGAAGCCAGCAATGTAAATCCACGACTGGGAGCCCACTTCATCACGGCCAGTACCAATACCTGGGACAAGCACGAGGATGAGTAGGAGAATAGCTACTCCCATGAACACCGCAGCGATCTTGCGAATTCTCTCCGGAGGGATTTGCAGGGCAACCCAAAAGGCAACCAAGCCCATAACAACAACTGCGGCCTGCTTGAGGGGTTGGGCCCACACGGATTCGTCATTAAACACTGACCATGTCATCGACGAACTGGTCACCATGACAACGCCAAGACCGGCGAGAACAAGGACGATGGTGCGCACCATCGTGTAATCAATCAGGGGGCGCGAGTCCATCCACGCGTTCAGGCGTGACAGAGCGCGGGCCATGCCCGAGGAGTACTGGTTCCGTGTAGCGCGTGTTGCGGATGTGGCTGTAGTGGTCATCGATGCCTACTTTGCCCTATTCGTTCGCTTTTTCCTTTTTGGCGCGCGCAGCTTGGACAAAGAGATTTCCACGTTGTGCCATACCGGTGTACATATCCAAACTTGCCGCCGCAGGAGCAAGAATCACCGCATCACCAGGAAGCGCCTGTTCAGTGGCAAAATTTACGACCTGCTCCATCGCCTCAACCGGGTCAGTCGAATCCGTATAAAAGGTGGGAACCGAAGGAGCAAAAGTTTCCACTGCATGCTTTATTTTCAAGCCATCAACACCCAATAGAGCGACCGCACGGAACTTCTCTCCATGGTCTTGAATGAGTGAGCTAACATCCGCACCTTTCAGTTGCCCCCCAGCAACCCACACGATCTTCGACGTGGTTGCCTTCAACGCGGAATCAGCTGCGTGTGGGTTAGTTGCCTTGGAATTATCAATCCAGACGATGTCGTTGTCACTGTCTTTGTGGACAACGGCACCACGGTGGCCTGCCACCGTGTAGGAATGCAGAGCACGATCAATCTGCTCCGGGGCAGCGCCTCGAGTAATCGCGATTGCGGATGCAGCCAGCGCGTCGAGCACGCCAGCACGGCCGGGAGGTTCAATGCCCTCGATAGCGGTGATCTGCACGGGTGTGTCACCGATGCGGGAGACAATACCCCCGTCGATAATGCCCACTTGCCCTGCTTGTGGTTCGTTCACGGTGAAGCCGATGGCATGAGCTGGCGCGTAGTCCCGCACGCGCTCATCGTCGATACCGGCAACAGCGGTGGACGCAGTGAAGACTTTTGCTTTTGCCTGGGCATAAGCTTCAAAAGAGCCATGCCAATCAATGTGGTCTTCCGCCAGGTTGAGCAGCACAGCAGCATCAGGTGTGAGGTGCTCAGACCAGTGAAGTTGGAAGCTAGACAGCTCAGCGACCAGGACGTCTGCCCGCTCCTCCATGATCAACGCATCGCCCACGGCGACGCCGATGTTGCCGCACGCGACGGCCTTTTTGCCGGTATAGTGCGCAGCCTCCTGCATGATCGCAGCCAACATGCCGGTCGTGGTGGTTTTACCATTCGTACCCGTGACCACCAACCAATCACGCGGCGGGCCAAAGACCCCTTGCTTATCTAGCCGGTAGCACAATTCAACGTCACCGATCACCTCGCAACCAGCCTCTTTGGCGGCAACAAGTAGCGGTGAATCCGGACGCCATCCAGGAGAAGTCACCACCGTGTCGTAGTCCGCAAAAGAGATTTCATTGGAGCGCAGTATGTCGGTTTTTGCTGGATCATCGTCGACGATGTCAAACGGCAACCCTGCCACGCGAAGCAATCTTGCGGTGCCTTGGCCGGAAACACCGGCGCCGGCAATAAGGTATCGCGTCATACCAGGCTCACTCCCGTCGCGGTGAGCCAATCAGCGTAGAAAATTGCCAGGCCAAGGGCAACAGCGATACCACAGATAAGCCAGAAGCGGACCACCACAGTGGTTTCTGCCCACCCTCCGTTTTCAAAGTGATGGTGGAACGGGGCCATGCGGAAGACACGCTTACCGGTGGTTTTAAAGGAAGCAACTTGGATAACCACGGATGCGGCCTCCATGACAAAAAGTGCGCCAACGATGACCATGAGTACCTCAGTGCGGCTGGTGATGGATACTCCGGCAACCAGACCGCCCAGTGCCAATGATCCGGTATCCCCCATGAAGATCTTGGCCGGTGCAGCATTCCACCACAGGAAGCCAACGCATGCACCAAGACCAGCAGCGCATAGGACTGCAAGGTCAAGCGGGTCGCGGACGTCGTAGCAGCCAGGACCGGGTGTAACAGAGCAGGAATTTCTGAACTGCCAAAACGTCATGATCATGTACCCGAACATCACCAAAGCAGTCGAACCCGCAGCCAAACCATCCAGCCCATCCGTAAGGTTCACGGCATTCGACCAAGCGGCAATGAGGAAGTAGACAAAGATGAGAAAGAGGAAGGTGCCAACTACGGCCCCGCCGACAGCGACATCAAACGTCTCAATATCGCGGATGAAACTTACGTGCGTGGAGCCCGGTGTCAGGCCTTGTTCGTTCGGGAACTGAAGCAGCAGGAAACCGAACAGCAGGGCAACAGCAAGCTGGCCAACCAGCTTCGCGGTCTTATTCAGGCCAAGGTTGCGGTTAAAAAAGAGCTTGATGCCATCATCGGCGAAGCCCAGCAGACCCAGCGACACGGTCAAACCTAGAACAAGTAAGCCCGATGCAGCGAACCCACCGTGGCCTGTAGCCATGCCCCAAAACCCAACGACAAGATAAGCGACCACGATGCCCAACAAGATGGCAATGCCGCCCATCGTTGGGGTACCGCGTTTACGGATGTGTGACTTCGGACCGTCCTCACGGATCTCTTGGCCCTTACCCGCTGAGGTGAAATACCGGATCAGTAGTGGTGTAGTGAAGATCGCTACTAGGAAGCTAATCAGCCCCGCCATAATGATCTGGGTCATGGTGAATACCTTTTGCTACCTTTCCGTTTTCAACAGCTTCTCGGCTACGCGCCACAATCCGGCCGCATTACTTGCTTTCACAAGCACGACGTCGCGGTCGGTCCGCTCGTACCAGTGGTCCTCGCCGGGTGGAACAGTGCTTAGAATACCTGTGACGATTGCGGTCGCATCATCAACATCAATTGCCTGCTCCACCGCAATTCCATGGTCCGCAGACGCGGTCATAAGCGCATGAATCTCAGGCGTATCCCCCACCGCAATCAAGTGGGTGATGCCGTATCGGCCAAGGTCATCTGCAAGCGCAGTGTGAGCTGCAACGGAGTCTTCACCAAGCTCCCCCATCTCTCCTAAAACCGCAATGGAGCGCACACCGGGGCGGGCGGCAGCAGTGAATGCGAGTGCTGCAATGCCAGCACGCATCGAGTCGGGATTGGCGTTGTAGGCATCATTGATCACCGTCACGCCGTCAGCACAGGTGGACACATCCATACGGTTAACAGACACGCTGTGGGCATTGCTCAATGCTTCCGCCACCGCCGCTGCATCAATCCCAGATTCAATCCCCACGGCGGCAGCAGCCAAAGCATTGGATACTTGGTGGGCGCCGAAGACTTTCAAGGAAACCTCATGCTCCCCACCAGGAGTGTGCATGGTGAACGTCGCCCGGGCCACATCGTCGAGGACGATGCCCGTGGCGTAGTAGTCTGCTTTGGTCTGTGTGGAAAATGTTACGACCTTGGCGTTAGTGCGCGAAGCCATGCCGACAACTAACTCATCATCGGCGTTGAGTATCGCAATACCATCCGCCTGAAGCGCTTCAACGATTTCGCCTTTGGCCACCGCTATGTTGTTGCGGGAGCCAAATTCACCGAGGTGAGCACTGCCAACATTGAGCACCACGCTCATCGCGGGAGGCGCGATATGTGTAAGTTTTTCAATGTGCCCAATGCCACGCGCGGACATCTCCGCCACGAGGAATTTTGTGTCCTCTGTGCAGCGCAGCACGGTGTACGGCAGCCCAATCTCGTTGTTGAAAGAGCCAGGTGGTGCGACGGTCTCACCGCCACACGCCAAAACGTTCGCAATAAGATCCTTCGTCGAGGTCTTACCGGCAGAGCCTGTCACGCCGGTAATTAAGAGCCCATGCTTATCGACGAGCTCCTGAGCCACAAATCGCGCCAACTTCGACATCCCGGCCACAACCGCTCGGGCCGTACCATCCGGATCACCCGCTGCGAGGTCCGAATTATCGCCCTCCACCTGTTCCACTGGCGGCAGAATCACCGCTGGGACACCGATATCGCTAGCAACAAGTGCACCGACCGCGCCGCGCTGCATGGCTGCCTCCGCAAAATCATGGCCATCAACATTCGCGCCAGGAAGTGCGACGAACAGCCCACCGTCAGCGATCTTGCGGGAATCAAACTCAACATATCCAGTCACGGTTGCGTCCGGATCAGCGGAAGGACTTAAGGTCCCGCCGGTGACGTGCGCAATCTGACGCAATGTCATTGGAATCATGGTTAATCCTCCTTAAAACCCACGCCAGCCAAGGCCGAACGGACTTCCTCACGGTCATCAAAGTGGTGTACTTCATCCCCGATGATCTGCCCCACCTCGTGGCCTTTACCCACGACAATGACAGCATCGCCAGGTTGTGCCCATGCCACGAGTTCCCGTATCGCCTCCGAACGTGAGCCGACCTCACGGACCTCAGTCCCTTGAACCTTCTCCGCGCCGGCCTTCACAGCCGCCCGGATCGTTGCTGGGTCCTCACTGCGAGGATTGTCATCAGTAATGATCACGAGGTCAGCGCGCCGTGCAGCCTCTTCACCCATGGGCGCCCGCTTCGACTGGTCGCGGTCACCTCCAGCCCCCACAACAACACCAATGCGGCCTGAGACCTGCTCACGCAACGTCGTTAATGCAGCGGCGATTGCGGCAGGCTTGTGCGCATAATCCACAACCGCGATGAACTCCTGTCCGCAGTTAATACGTTCCATACGTCCTGGAACCGCAGCCCCCTCAATACCCGAGAGGAATTTCTCCACATTTACACCAACAGCCTGTGCCAATGCAGCAGCCAGGGCAGCATTCGCAACATTGAACGCGCCCGGAAGTGGAAGGCGAAATTGGTGGACAGTGCCATTCAACTCAAGCTCCACATCCTGAGCACCAGAATCAGTGGTACTGATGAGCCGTGCAGAACAATCAACACCCGCCTGATTGCGCGTTCCCACGGTGATCACATTGTGTGCACGAGCAGCCATCTTCTCCCCCCACTCGTCATCAACGCAGATGACGGAGGCCTTCAAAGAAGCGTCGAAAAGCAATGCTTTTGCCTCAAAATAATCCTCCATCGTCGGGTGAAAATCAAGGTGGTCCTGCGAAAGATTAGTAAAGCCAGCAGCGGTGAACTGCGTCCCACCAACGCGCCCCAAGACGAGCGCATGGGAGGAGACTTCCATGACCACGTGTGTGACACCGCGAGTGACCATCTCTGCGAATAATTCTTGCAGTTTCGGTGCTTCCGGGGTGGTCAAAGAGGTTGGCACATCTTCGCCCATGATGCGAGTGCCCGTCGTGCCGATCAGGCCGACCTTCTTGTCTGCCGCCGTCAGACCCGCTTCAAGCATGTACGTTGTCGTCGTCTTACCCGACGTCCCCGTCACTCCCAGAACCGTGAGCTTGCTCGAAGGATTCCCATAAACGGCGGAAGCAACACGACCCAGAATCGGCCGCACGCTCTCCACAACAATCACGGGACGTATCTCCCCCGCATCCTGCAGAAGCGCCCAGCCCTCCTCATCGGTAAGGAAAGCTGAAGCTGCCGAATCATGCGCGAACATCGCCCCATGCGTGCGAGTTCCTGGCAAAGCCGCGAATATCGCGCCCGATCCCACAGCACGCGAATCAAGACTGATACCGCTGATCTCTACTGCGGCATCATTTTCAACGCGACCACCCGCAATCTGCGCGATGGTGTTGATGGATATGTGATTGCTCATTTTCTCTCCCCCTCTACTGAGCCTGAAGGACCATCAGCTCACCCGGGTCCCGGCTAGGTGAAATGTTTTCGCGTGCAATAAGCCAGCTAGCAATCTGGGTGAACACCGGCGCCGAAGATTGGCCACCAGCGCCACCCTCAAGTGGCCCACGCTCCGGATCATCAATCATGACAGCCACAACAAAACGTGGATCATCCGCTGGAGCAATGCCAGCAAAAGTAATCCAGTAATCCGAGTTCGAATACGCCCCCGTATCCGGGTTCACCTGCTGCGCAGTACCGGTCTTGCCTGACAGCTGGTAGCCCGGAATGTTGTTCCCCTGCGCCGTACCACTGTTAAAACCAGCTGGGTCTTCCTGGAACGGCGCACGGAACATGTTCACGATCGTGCGGGCCGTCTCCTCGCTGGCAACCCGGGTGCGACGAGGCTCCTCCTGCGGAAGCTCCTCGCCCGTCGCGGATGTCACATGTTTGATGATACGGGGTTCAATCCGTTCACCACCATTAGCCAACGACTGATAAATACTTGCCAGCTGCAACGTCGTCATAGACATTCCCTGCCCAATCGGCAGGTTGGCAAAAGTACCACCCGACCACTGCTCACGGGTAGGCACTAAACCAGCCGACTCATTAGGCAGTTCCACCCCTGTTGCCTGGCCAATGCCGAAGCGTTTCAAATAGTCATCAAAGCGCTCCTCCCCCACGCGCTGCGCCAACATGAGCGTCCCCACGTTCGAGGACTTACCAAAAATGCCCGTGGTGGTGTACGGAAGCACACCATGCTCCCACGCGTCAGCCACCGTCACGCCAGACATCTCAATCTGGCCGGGGACCTGGTGGACTTCATCCGGGTTTGTCAGGCCTTCTTCAATCGCCGCGGTGGCCGTAATGATCTTGGCCACAGAACCCGGTTCAAATGGATGCGAGATCGATGGGTTGTCAAAACTTCGCCCGTTCTTGAGTTGCTTTTCAAGGTCCCCATTCGGATCAATCGTGTCCGTATTAGCCATGGCCAGCACCTCGCCGGTAGCCGCATCCAGAACAACCGCCTCCGCACCCTTAGCCCGGGAGTTCTCCTTCGCCTGCTCCAATAACTGTTGAACGTATGCTTGCAAATCAAGATCAATCGTAAGGTCGATCTTCGCACCATTGACGGCCGGCACAACATCGCGCAACGTACCCGGTATCACCTGGCCATGCACAGAAACATCCTCCGTGGAGCGGCCATTAATACCAGTCAAGATGGAGTCGCTCGAAGCCTCAAGGCCGAACTGCCCCTGGCCATCCATGGACACCCGGCCAATAATGTTCTCCCCCACAGCACCGTTCGGATACTCGCGGATGTCCTGGTGATCAGCAGCAACACCGTGAAATCTCTCAGCCACCTCGGCCGCCACATCTGGATCCACATTGCGAACCAACACTTCATAGTCAGTCGAGGCATGCAGCTTCTCCAGAATATCCTTGGAGTTCACTTTCTGGGTTTTGACCTTGTTGTCGCCGTCTTTCTTGTCTTCTTCGTTGTCTTCCCCCTGACCAATCATGCGGGGAATCTCATTGGCCATTTGGCGGAGCATATCCTCCACGCGGGCGCCTTCCTGAGCTTCAGCCTCCGCGCGGGTAGCGCCTTCCTGGTACATCTCATTCCGCGCGTTTTCCCCCAGCTCACGCCGCAGAATCACCGGCGAGACAGTCAAAGAACGCGCCTGCATGGTGTACGCGAGCACATTGCCTTGCCTATCGACAATCTCCCCTCGCCGCGCCGGATCCACAAACGTGCGCGTCCGCTGGTCAGCAGCAACAGTTTGAAGCTGCGGCCCCCACTTCAGCTGCACCCAAGCAAGACGTCCAACAAGAACTAAAGCGACCACGAGAAACAACACGGTCAGCAGTTGAATGCGTTTAGCCGTGATGACTTTCTGTGGCTCACCACGTTGTTGGCGCCGCTGCGGGTCCATGCGTGTCACGGCGCAGGTCACCTACCTCTCAAATTTCAGGCTCAATCGCCCTTCATTTTGCCTGGCTCCCGCACACCAGAAGTTCACCGCCACACGGCGACGGGAAACAAATCGGATTACTGCACACCCGGCAAGGACTGCAGCACTGCAGGAGCAGGCAATGGAGAGAGGTTATCAGCAACATTATCGGTGGCACTGCGGTCACTGGTTGCACGGTCCACACGAACAGTGTCACCGTTCACATCCACCACACGTAGGGTTTTTTCCGGATCAGCCGGACCAACCTCAGTTGCCTCACCATGGTTATTCACCGTGATGATGCCAGCCTGCGACGGTACAACCATTCCCTCCTGCCCTGCTTTGGCAGCAACTTCCGCAGCGGCACGAGAGTCTTCGACATCACGGTTCAGGGTTTCAATCTCATTCTTCAGCGCACGCTCTTCACTTTGCAGCTGCTGAATAGTGAATGTCTGCTGCGTGGACAACGCAGACAGTAACATAGCCCCAAAAATGCCCAGCAGCAGGAGCGGAAGCGACAGAATAGACATCCGCGAAAACTTCCGCTTCGTTTCCGTTGTGGTTACCCGGCGCCCACGCACCGACACGACCTGCTTCGACCCCAGCCGACTTGGCCGCGGGACATGCGGCGCAAAACGGGGCTTCGGCGGGGTGAGCGTAGTGCGTCCTCGTCCACGTTCGAGCAGTGCGGTGCCAGCGTAGCCTGCAGTGCGATCTTGGCTTGCTCCCATTGTCCTTGTTTCCTTCACAGAGCTCATCGTTGGTTCGGTTGGTTAGTTGCTGATCTTTTCTATGGCCCGCACCCGGACCGGTGCCGCTCGCTTGTTTTGTTCTATTTCTTCTTCACTGGCTTTCTCCGCCCCATGGGTGACGGCCTTGAACTTGGCCTCCATCCCTGGCAGCTCAGTGGGAAGCCCGGGCGGGGTTTTAGAAGAAGTGAGCTCAGTAAACGCCTGCTTGACCAGTTTGTCCTCGTGGGATTGGTAGCTCATAAACACAGCACGCCCACCCGGACCGAGAGCCTCAGCCACCATGGGAAGAACGTTTTGCAGTGCATCAAGCTCACGATTTACTTCCACGCGCAACGCCTGGAAAGTTCGCTTCGCTGGATGCCCGCCCGTGCGCCGCGTCGCCGCTGGGATGACCCGGTACAACAGCTCAACCAAACGGCCGGACCGTGTGAACGGTTCCTTTTCACGTTCGGCCACCACTGCGGATGCGATCTTGCCGGCGAAACGCTCATCCCCATACGTCTTCAACACTCGCGCCAGATCCCCGTGCGAGTATGTATTCAGGACATCAGCTGCAGTGATCCCCTTGCTGGAATCCATCCGCATGTCCAAGGGCGCATCAACCTTGTATGCGAAACCGCGTTCAGCTTGGTCCAGCTGCATTGAAGAGACACCAAGATCGAAGAAAGCACCTGCAAGCCCATGCTCCCGCGCTTTCTTTACAATCGCCCCTTCATCATGTGCCAGCGAATCTTCTAAGCAATCAAAACGACCTTGCACTGGCAGGAAACGATCCGAGAAAGGCGCAAGCCGTTCAGCGGCCTTGCGCAGTGCTTTCCCATCACGGTCAATTCCGATTACGGAAGCATGCGGGAAAATTTCCAAGAAGTATTCAGTGTGACCCCCGGCTCCTAGGGTGCCATCAACGATGACAGCGTTCGCACCGAAAGCTTCCACCGCAGGACGCAACAGCTCCCCCATGCGATCGCGCATTACAGGGACGTGCCCGTGGTTGACATGATGTGCCATGTTTGTTGCCACCGGGTCACCCCCTTCATTCGCGGCTTGTTGTTCACTTACGTGCACTCGCGGGGAACGTATAGAGCCCTACCCGGGGCGGTCATTCTGATATCGGGGAAGTACACCAGAACGACTCGCGCCCCGAGCAGAGGTCATACACGCTCTCCGCTAATCGCCCACTTTCTAAAGCAGGCCTGAGAGAATGTCGTCCTCATCAGCCGCAGAGAAAGCGGCTTCCGTATTTTCTTGGTATTTCGCCCAGGACTCGGCGTCCCAGATTTCCAAGAAATCCACTGAACCGATGACCACGCACTCCTTAGATAGTTGCGCGTAATCCCGGTGCGCCGGCGACAGCGTGATGCGACCAGATCCGTCGAGCGTCTGCTCATCCGCACTTGCTGCCAAGTTACGAATGAAGGCGCGCGCCTTCGGATTCGTGCGTGAAACCGCGGCTGCTTTACGTGCACGTGCCGCAAATTCCTCGCGGGGATAGACCGCCAAAGAATGGTCCTGCCCCTTGGTCACCATCAGCCCGTCCGCCAAACCCTCACGGAATTTAGCGGGCAACGTCAGGCGCCCTTTGTCATCCAGCTTTGGGGTGTAGGTGCCTAGAAACATCCGGCGCCCCACCTTTCTTGCTCGATGACTCCGGTTGTGAACTTTTATCCGCGAAAGGCCAGAAGTGCCCCACTAACCTCTCACTGCGCCCCACTTTAACCCACAATCCCCCACAAATTCCACTCTCACGTCAAACTTTCTTTCCACTTCCAGAAAAATACGAGGTCAAGATGCATAAAAAATGTGGCAGACACGCCCGCATTTTTGAATAACAACCGTTAACTAGATTCTCTTAAATGCCAATTCTCCCCATCAGATCGCGCTCAACGCCGCGAACAAAACCATAAATTCCCAGGTGCCGTTTAAGGGTGGGTGATAGTGGGGGACATAGGTGGGAGAAAGTGGGCGCATAAAAAATCCCCGCCAAGAGGCGGGGATTGATGCGCTACTTACTGCCCTTCAAACCTGCGACGGAAGTTCTCCTCCATTCGAGAACTCATGCCACCGCGCTGCGAAGGATGCTTGGCGCGGCCCGTCTGGCGTGCGTTCGGTTCAGCTGGAGTGTGGAGGGCCCAGACGCCACCAGCAAACATGACAACGAAGCCAATAATGCTCAAGCTCACAAACCACAGACTTTGAGCCGCCAAAGCCACGCCCCCAATAAGAAGGCACAACCCCAGCACAATGAGAGCCACAGAGCGCATTGTTAAGCGCCCGGATTCAGGACCACCCTGGAAGCGAGACGCGGAAGCAACGGATGCCCCAAACTTCGGGTCATCCGCAAGGAGCGACTCCTCAATCTCGCGGAGCTGCTGCTGTTCTTGCTCAGAAAGGGCCACGATTCCTCCAGCCGTGCACTCGATGTCCACTTTGAGGATATAACGATTCAGTGGGCAGGTTTGTTCCTCAGGATAACAGTACCGCCCGAAAAACGCCCCTAAGCTGCAGCCATACCGTCCCCCACACCGGTGACTTCTGCGTAAAAATCCGCAGCATCAGCAACAAGCGCAGTCGCTTTCACAGGATTCGGGCGAAGCTCAATACCCGATGCAACCCGGCCACGCAGTGCGGAGTATCCACTAAAAACATCAGCCCACACCTCGCCCCGGGCGCCAGTAATGCGCAGCTTGTCCCAAGCGCTCGTAGGCAGCCTCTTGCGCTTGGCCACGGCTGCTGATTCCGCGATAGCAGCGCCCGCGGTACGCAAAGCGGCGCGATAAGCACTTTCAATTGCAAGGTCATACTCACCACGAGCGATGCGCAATTGGGCATCCGCGAGAAGTTCCCGTGCAGAATCAAGAAACGCTTCATACTGGGTTACCCGTGGAACCGTGCCACAAGTAGCACCCGTCGTGGCAGAAATAATGCTGTTCATCTTTAACACCTCACTGTGATCTGCTTTGTTGCCCTCACATTAGAAAACCCGTGCGACACCCCTTCTCACATGTTCGAACACTTGTTCTAAGTTATGCATTTTTACTCCGCTCAGGGTCGCGTCATGGTTCGATGGTGACGTGCCTATGACATTCCGCCACCTCACTGCACCACAGTTCACTGAGTCGGTGCCGGAACTCGTGGATCTCTACATCGCAGCCATGAAGTATCCGCCTGCAATACGTGAGCAGCGCATCGCTGTGTGGCGCCGTGATGCCACCTCTCCCGGTTTTGTTGCTGTGACTGCTTATAAAAACGACACACTGGTTGGAATCGCCTATGGCTTCAAAGGCACACGTGACCGGTGGTGGGACCTCCAGCTAAGAAGAGGTCTATTTCAGCGGCAGGCGATGACACCTGCCATGATCACAGTGATACGGAACTACTTTGAGGTCGCCGAAATTCATGTCGCACCCGATCTGCAATGCAAGGGCACTGGCCGGAAACTCATGCACATGTTGCTGGAGCAAACCACGGAACCCTACGCTTTGCTGTCCACACCGGAGGTGCCAGGTGAGAATAATGCTGCGTTCGGGCTTTACCGCTCCCTCGGCTTCCTGGACGTTTTGCGCCATTTCACCTACGCCGGCGACAGTCGCCCCTTTGCCATCCTGGGCAGGAAACTGCCTCTGACCTGACTGCCCGCACCTAGCTGTAAAGTGAGCGGTATTGCTAACCACCCGCAACTGGTTAAAGGAGCCATGTTTCGTGCAACAAACCCCTTCCGGTTCCGCCCCCACCCTCGATGATGTTCCGGCGGCGGTGGAACGCCAACTGAACGCATTTCTGAATCAGGTTTCCCCACCTGTTGCTGAGATCGGTGCCCCCGTTGCAAACGCCGTGGGCCTTTTGCGCGACTTTGTTCTGGGTGGTGGAAAACGCATTCGCCCGACTTTTGGCTGGGTTGGCTACACCGCTGCGGGAGGTTTGGAAAAGGGTGAAGAGGACCCCAGAGCTGTTCTGCGGGCTGTCAGTGCACTCGAGTTCATCCAGGCATGTGCTCTTATCCACGATGACATCATCGATGCTTCCGATACCCGGCGCGGCAACCCCACTGTTCACCGCGCAGCGGCAGCCAACCACCGGTCACAGGGATGGCACGGTGATGCGGAGGTCTTTGGGCAGAACGTGGCCATTCTCATTGGTGACCTTGCACTGGTGTGGGCAGATGACATGTGGCATGGCTCGGGACTGAGCACCGCTGCCCGGGACCGGGCGCATGAACCATGGCGCGGGATGCGCAGTGAGGTTATCGGTGGCCAAATCCTAGATATTTCCTTGGAGGCAGCCAGCTCCGAAAGCGAGGAACTAGCTAACGCAGTCAATGTGTACAAGACCGCCGCGTACACCATTGAACGCCCACTGCACTTGGGTGCAGCCGTGGCTGGTGCCGATGAGACAACGATTACCGCGCTGCGTGGGTATGGTCGCGACATCGGCGTGGCATATCAGCTCCGCGATGATCTGCTGGGGGTCTTCGGCGACCCAGAGGTCACCGGCAAGCCCGCCGGTGATGATTTGCGGGAGGGTAAGCGCACCGTTTTGTATTCCCTGGCTTTGCGGGCCGCGGACCAGACCGATCCGGTGGCGGCGGAGAAACTCCGCTCCGGAATCGGCGTGGTGCAGGACCCGAAGGATATCGCGGAGCTCACGGCGATTATTGAGGGAACGGGGGCGGTGGAGGACGTCGAAAAGCGAATTGCGCATTTGACGGAAACCGGGCTTTCCTCCCTTAACCATGCGCAGCTGGACCACAATGCCGCGGAAGCCTTGAAGACAATGGCCGAAAAAGCCACTGCGCGACGTATGTAAAGGATTGTTCGTTGGCAGCTCGCTCTTGGATTATCCCGCTCGGTGTCGTGGGCTCAACGCTGATGATGCTGGGCTCTTTTGGCGCAGGCGCGACACGTAACCGGGGAGGCGTGCTAGACGCGCTCGGCTGGTCATCGTTGAGCTATGGCCACGCGCGCGGTCTCATGGACGTGGCACTGACAACAGGTGTATTCCTGCTGGTAGCCGCATGGGTATTGCTGGGTAGCGAACGTCGGGAGAAGGTTGTTCACACGGCACTGTGGGCATGGACAGCTCCTTTGATTCTTGCTGCGCCGCTCATGTCGCGCGATGTGTACTCCTACCTGATGCAGGGCGCGATGGTGCGCGATGGCTTCGACCCGTACTCGGAAGGCGCTGCCGTCAACCCTGGCCCGTACTTGTTGGAGGTCTCTCACGACTGGCGCAACACCACAACGCCGTACGGCCCCCTTCATTTGTGGATCGGCGACGGGGTAACCACGCTGGTCGGCGACCATGTCACGGCCGGACTCATCGTGTACAAGATCATCTCGCTCATGGGTTTTGCTGCCATCGCGCTCGCTGTCCCCCGCATCGCGGAACACCTTGGCGGCAATCCCGCGCTCGCACTGTGGCTCGGTGTGGCTAACCCGGTGATGATCATTCACATGGTGGGTGGCATGCACAACGAATCCGTGATGGTCGGACTCGTCTCCGTGGGGTTGCTGGCCTGCCTGCGCGGGCGTTTTGGCTTTGGTGTCGTACTCATCGGCGTGGCGGTATCGCTGAAGGCCACCGCAGCTATTGCGTTGCCTTTTGTCGTGTGGATGGTGCTGGCCCGATACGCACCGCAGGGCACTCCCCTTGCAAAACGATGTGGCGTGTTCTTCCTCGGCGGAGCTGTTACCGTGGGTTTGTCTGTTGCAGCCGTCGCCGCGGTGACGTGGGCGTCCGGAACATCGTGGGGCTGGTTGGCGCAGATCTCCGGCAACTCGAAGGTGGTCAACCCACTCTCAGGCGCCACGCTCATGGCCGATGCGGTCGCACCGTTTATTCAGCTTGTCGACGAAACCTTTAGGTACAACACCATCCTCACCGGCGCCCGCACCGTCGGCTCCCTACTCATGCTTGCCGGATTGGTGGCAGTGTGGGCAATTTTCCGGCAGTCTGACCGCCGCGCGATCATGGGCATCACCCTGGCGTACCAAGTTGCCTTCCTATTTAACGCCGTCACGCTGCCGTGGTACTTTGCCTCATCCCTCACGCTGGTAGGCACATTCAAGCCCCGGCCATGGCTGATCAAGCTCACGGTGGCAGCGACCGTCGTGGTTGCCCTGTCCTTCATGGGCAGTGGTAACCACCGCTTCTACGACGGCTGGTGGATGCTGCTCACCGCCATTGCTTCATGGCTAGCGGCTAGAAGGCCATTGCCTGAGCGCGCCGAATAACCTCACGCGCCCCATGCCCGTGAAGCGCATCTATCGGCCTGCCCGGCAAACTCTCATCAGCGGTGAAGAGGTAACCCAGGATCTCGTCCTGGGTGAAACCGCCGTCCAGTAACACGGTGATGGCGCCAGAGATGAATTTAGAAAGGCCCCCATCTTCGTCGAGAAGCGTGGAAGGCACGACCTTCTTTCCTTCCTTCTTCCAGGACAGAAGCTTGCCCGCATTGACATAATCGTGCACTTTGGTCACGGGGACACCTAGCTGCTCCGCAACCTCGGGAAACGTCAAAAGTGACTCGCCAGCAAGCAGCGCATCCAGGTCGTAATTTTCTGTACTCACGGTGAACACTCTACGTCAGCTACCACTTCATTCCACCCGTGCGCCATACTTAGAAAACATGAGTGAACTTGAGTCCGGCCATGTGCTTGAAGGCCGGTACGTCATCGACCGCCCCATTGCTCGGGGCGGAATGTCTACCGTGTACCGCTGTTTAGACACACGCCTGGACCGCGAAGTGGCAGCCAAGGTCATGGACTCCCGCTACCTCGATGATGAGGTGTTTCTCAACCGTTTCTCCCGCGAAGCCCGGGCAATGGCGCAGCTCAGCCACCCCAACCTGGTGGGTGTGTATGATTTCTCCGCCGATGGTGAGGAAGTTTTCCTCATCATGGAACTCATCACTGGTGGCACCTTGCGCGAACTCCTCGCTGAACGCGGCCCCATGCCGCCACATGCAGCCGCGGCGGTCATGCGTGGCATGCTCACCGGACTTAATGTCGCGCATAACCGAGGACTTGTTCACCGTGACATCAAACCCGACAACATTCTCATCGCCGGTGATCACACCGTAAAGTTGGCAGACTTCGGACTGGTGCGAGCCGCCAGCGAATCAAACCGCTCCACCGACCAGATCGTGGGCACCGTGGCCTACATCGCCCCTGAGCAGGTTGATGGCACACCTCTGAGCCTGGCCACGGACGTGTACTCCGCCGGCATTGTCCTCTTCGAATTACTCACCGGCACCGTGCCCTTCCACGGTGACACCCCACTTGCTCACGCTTTCGCGCGACTCCACTACGATGTACCGCCACCCAGCAGCCGCATCGCTGGAGTACCCAAGCTTTTCGACGAACTAACGGCCTCCGCCACCGCCCGCAACCCACGCAACCGTTTCACCGGTGCCCGTGAATTCCTCGACGCCATTGAGGATGTCTCGGCGAACCTGCGCCTGCCCCACTTCGTGGTCCCTCTGCCCACACAATCAGCCGCGCACCGAGTTGCTGCGATTCCCACGAGGATCACACACGTTGCGGAGCAAGTACCAGAAGTCCCGTCGGTTCCAACGAATCCTCCAGTTCCGAAGCGAGTTCCCGTGGCCCCTCCTCCACGCAAACCTCGCCCGATACCAAAACCGGAAACAAACAGATCCGGCTTCCGGCTCTTTCTCGCTTTACTCCTCATGACAGCAGCCACCACTGTCGTCGCCGTCGGTGGCTGGTGGTACGGGTCCGGATTCTACGGGGAGCTCCCCGAACTCATCCGACCGGTGGTCTAGTTGCGGAGCATCTCCGCCACCAGGAACGCAAGCTCCAACGCCTGCTCAGTGTTCAAACGCGGATCACATGCGGATTCGTAGCGGCCCGGCAAATCAATATCCGTGATGTCCTGCGCGCCGCCCAAGCATTCCGTGACGTGCTCACCCGTGAGCTCAATGTGGATACCGCCCGGGTGAGTACCCAGGTGACGGTGAACCTCGAAGAAGCCCTGAACCTCATCGATGATCTTGTCAAAGTGACGAGTCTTGTAACCATTCGAAGCCGTAAACGTGTTGCCGTGCATCGGGTCAGACTGCCAAATAACCTTATGGCCCTCACGCTCAACTGCCTGGACAATGCCCGGCAGGACATCGCGCACCTTATCGTGCCCCATGCGAGCCACAAAGGTCAGGCGCCCCGGCTGGCGGTTTGGATCCAACTTCTCGGCGTAACGGACAGCCTCCTCCGGTGTCACGGACGGGCCGAGCTTCAGACCAATCGGGTTATCAATAAGTGCGGCGAAATTAACGTGGAAGTCATCCAGGCCACGCGTGCGCTCACCAATCCAGAGCTGGTGTGCCGACAAGTCGTAGAGCTTCGTGTCACCGTTCTCATCCTTGGCCAGACGCAGCATCGCGCGCTCATAATCCACAAGCAGTGCTTCGTGGGAAGCGTAAATCTCCGAGGTACGCAGTTCACGGTCATTCACGCCACACGCATCCATGAAGTGCAGCGAACGGGTGATTTCACGGGACAGAGCCTCATACCGTGCACCAGCAGCGGAATTAGCCACAAACTCACGGTTCCACGCTTCCACCCGGTACAGGTCAGCCGTACCGGAGTTGGTCAGTGCGCGCACCAAGTTCATCGCAGCAGACGCGTTCGCGTACGCACGGATCATTCGCGCCGGATCATGCTCACGTGACTCCGGTGTTGGGTCCACACCATTAACAATGTCACCACGGTAATTGGGCAAGCCGTTCTCATCCAGATCAGATGAACGTGGCTTGGCATACTGGCCAGCAATGCGAGCCAACTTCACCACTGGGGTGGATGCACCGTACGTCAGCACAACCGCCATCTGCAGCAGCGTCTTAATGTTGGCGCGAATGTGAGGCTCGGTGTTGGACTCAAAAGTCTCAGCGCAGTCACCCCCCTGGAGCAAGAAGGCCTTACCCTCTGCAACCTCTGCCAGCTGCTTCTTCAACTTATGAATTTCCGGCGCCACAACAACCGGTGGCACAGATTCAAGGATCTTACGAACGTAAAGGGCAGCATTCTCATCCCAAGTGGGCTGCTGCTTCGCAGGGAGGTTCACAACCCCCTGGAACGATTCAAAAATATCGCCCGGCAAGGGAGGAAGATCAGGGAGTACTTCTTTGGGGATGTCTACTGTCCAGCTCATTCTATAAGTTCTAGCACGTCGCAGACGGTATGCCTATCTATTTAATACAAACCCTCGCCGATCGAGGGGAAGTGCACGCTGGCATGCTCGGAACTTGTGAAGATTGTGGCGCGCATCTACGAGCGCATCATGGTTATCTCTAGGTGTTCGTGGCAAGGACGGACGGCCCGCCATATCCCAGTACTGTTTCAGCTCCCGGGTGTAGCGTGGCAAATCCTTGGGAAGCTTGGTCATGTCCCCCCAGAGCTGTGCAAACACAACGTGGTCATAGGCGCCCACCCATGCCCACAGTTCCGGACGGTGCCCACCGAAGGTGAGAAACTCGAACACCTCATCCCGGATCTGACGCTGTGGTTTCCAGACTGGACTATCCGGATTAGGCAGCTTAGCTAGTACATTTTCCCGCACCCAACGATTTGCGCGCGCACCATCAAAATCGGTTGACACCGCGTAGTACTCTCGTCTATCCTCCGCAACGATGCCGATGGATACAAGAGTGATGGTGGCGCCATCCTCGATGAATTCCGTGTCGTAGAAGTACCGCACAAGAAGCCTTAGCTCAGCTGGTCCCCCGTAGGCTCAGTGCCTTTCGGGTAGCCCTTTCCTGCCTCGAGAGACTTCTTCACGTCAGCTGCATACGCATCCACATAGGGGCAACCCGACAGCTCGACCAGTTGCTCCATGAAGAAGTCCGTGAACGGACGCCACACTGCCGGATCATGTGGTTCAAAGCCGTTATCGCGCGCCCATTGGTGCGGATCCACCGGCTGACCAATTTTCACACGCACCTTGGTCGGGCGGGGGATCCAGGAGCCAATCGGGTTCGCGTCGCGGGTACCAATCATGGCTACCGGAATGCACGGCACCCCGGATGCCATGGCAACACGAGCCATGCCGGTCTTCCCCTTGTAGATCCGCCCGTCCGGCGAGCGCGTGCCCTCTGGATAGATGCAGAACAGGTCACCGTTGTCGAAGACCTCTTGCGTCACTTTCAACAACGCCGAACCCGCGTCCTTCGATTCACGGTCAATGGGGACTTGCCCTACAGCCGTCATAAAAAACTTTTGTACAGCACCAGAGAAACCCGGGGATGTGAAGTACTCCTTCTTCGCCGGGTGAACCAGTTGACGCGGGCACACGAGCGGGAAATAGAAAGAATCCATCACAGCTTGGTGGTTAGACACCATGAGCGCCGGTGTGCCCTCCGGAGGGATATTGTCCAGCCCCTGGGTTTCGGGGCGGTTCCACAAACGCAGCCACGGCCCAATCAGGATGTACTTAAAGAACTTGTACCACTTGTTGTTCATATTTCCTCTACATCTGGTGTCGGGCCAAGTCAGCAACGCCGATCATACCTGCCTGCGAGCCCAAATCGGCCGTTTGAAGTGCCGGCAATGGCCGAAAGCCTGCACCTACCACTGAACGTGCCATAGTTTTCTGCGCTGTGTCTAGGAATAAATCAGCATCGCGGCTCACTCCCCCGCCTAGAACGATGAGCTCTGGATCCAAAACATCGCACACCAGGGAAAGGCCCTGCCCGAGCCACTGGGCAAAGTGATCCATGGTAGCTAATCCCAATGCGTCGCCCGTGCGCGCTGCAGCCACAACATCGTTGCCCGTCGCACGCTTGTCCACGGCCTTCCGGTACAGGCCACAGGATTCAAATCCTCCATTGGTGGCAATCGACACAGCGGTGTCTACCAGCGCTGTACCCGATGCGTAGCGCTCCAAGCAGCCTTGTTTACCGCAGGAGCACGCACGTCCGCCCGGAACGACAGTTAGGTGACCAAACTCTGGAGCTGTGCCGAATGCACCGCGGTAGATCTCCCCGTTGTGCATGAGAGTCGCGCCGATTCCTGTTCCAATGGCGAATAACACCCACGTCTTCGCATCTTGTGCCGCCCCAAAGCGATACTCCCCCCAGGCCGCTGAATTCGCGTCATGCTCCAATCGCACGGGAAGCCGTAGTTCATCTTGCAGAATCTTCCTTACAGGCGCGTTGTCCTGCCAAGGAAGATGCGGGGCAAAGCGAACCACTTCGCACTCTGGGTCGAGGAATCCGGCGACGGCGAGACCCACAGAACCAATCGCACCGGAAGGGTATCGCTGGCGCAGGCGATCCACCATCCCCACGATTGCACTGCGGAGATCTTCAGAGGTGTGCGGGGTTGCCGCGGATTCAACAGCAAGGATGCGGCCGTCCTCATCGACGACACCGGCACGGGTGTTTGTGCCCCCGATATCGAACCCGATGGTCAGCTTTGCCTCAGACATAGGGCATTATTCTAGCCCCGCCCCTCGAAGAGTACGCTTTCGAGCCTGTCCCCCAACGCTTGCCAGGAGAAAACTCCGGCGACATGTTCACGTCCGCTAAGGCCCATTGCTTGTCGACGTCCCCCGTCCCCCAACAACTCCACCACCGCTTCCGCAACCGCTTGAGTTCGTGTTCCATCGACAACAATGCCGGTCTCCGGCGTGACCGTTTCCGGCGCTCCACCAGAGGTGCCAGCAATGACTGGGACACCACACGCTTGCGCTTCCAAGTAGACAATGCCCAACCCTTCCACGTCCAACCCACCGCCGCGGGTGCGCGCCGGCATAGCCATGATGTCCGCCGCTGCAACAAGATCACGCATGCTTATGCGTGGCAGACGCCCAAGGAACGTCACTGCATCCCCCAACGGGTCTGCGAGCTGCTCAAGTTTCTTCCGGTAGGGTCCCTCCCCAATGATGGCAAGGCGTGCTTCGGGGAACCGCGCCTGCACAGTGCTCCACCCTCGGATGAGTTGATCTTGGCCTTTACGCGCAACGAGGCGGGAAGCCACGACGACGAGTGGTTCATCCCCATAGCCGAACTCACTACGCGTGCTCTTCTTTTCCTCAGCTGTTGCTGGCCGGAAAAACTCCGTGTCCACCCCGGAGGGCAAAGCGACATAGTCCGGGTGTGCACCAAACGCGGAGGCAAACCTCCTGCGGGTGTATTCGGATACATACGTAAGCGTGTCCGTCGTGTTTCCAATACGCCGCAGTATCCGCCGAGCAACAGGCAACATGGACCACCCCACCTCATGCCCGTGGGTGGTAGACACAATCCGCATAGCACCAGCCTTGCGCGCCGCCTGCGCTAGGAGCGCTAGTGGTGCCGCAGCACCAAACCACACAGTGTCAATCTGGTGTTCACGGATAATCCGCTTCATCTCCCGCGCCGTCGCCAACGTAGGAAGCATGATTTTACGAGGCCAGCGGTGAATGGTGTGATCCCGGGCAGCGTCGAAAAGCTGTGCAGCCTTCGTATCTTGCGTCGACGCGAACACGACGATGGAATCGCTCCCCCGTCGCGCGACAATCTCCGCGACGAACCGCTCCAAATACGACTGAATCCCGCCAACTGTCGGCGGGTAATCATTCGTAACCAGCAGAACCCGGCTAGTAGCGGACAGCACCCTGCACCGGCATTGAATTCAAGGGGACAACCTGAACCGGAATACCGTAATCCGACGCATGAACCACCTGGCCATTGCCAATGTACATGCCTACGTGCGTGATCCCCGGGTAGTAACCGATGATGTCCCCTGGCTGGAGCTCAGACATAGACACACGCGTTCCACCCGCAAGCTGGGCCTGGGAGGTACGCGGAATCGACTTGCCGTTCTGCGCGTACGACCACACCATCAAACCTGAGCAATCGAACTGATCCGGACCAGCTGCACCCCAGCCATAAGGCGAGCCCACCTTTGACAACGCCGCTGACACCACGCCCGAAGCATGAGCTGACTCGGGCACATTAACCGCAACTGGGCCATTCTTCGATTCCCAACGCGCGCGCTCCTCCGGAGTGAATCCATCAACCTTGGATTCAATCTCCTTGACCTTATTGTCCAAGTCCTCCCGCTCACGCTCAAGCTTGTCACGCTTGCCCTCGAGCTCGCTCTGACGGAAATCAGCAACTGCCACAGCAATATCGGCATCCGTTGCGCGGGATGCAGCAATCTCATTCAGGCGCTGAGACTCCTCCAACGTGCGCTGCGCTGAACGCGAAAGCGAACCAAGATAGGAAGAACGGTCAATCGCCTCTTGCGGGTTAGCCGACTGAAGTGCGTTCAAATGCGCATCATTGGACAGGTTGCGATACTGGGTTCTTGCGGTGCCGTCGACTTCACCCTGCGCACCGGAACGCGCCGTCTTAGCATCCTCAGCGTCACGGCGTGCATCCTCTGCCTCTCGGCGCAGAGAAGAAACCTCCTCCTCCCCCTTGGAGATCTCTTCCTCAATCTTCTTCACTTCCTCCGACTTAGCCGTAGCCTCCTCGGAGATAGAGCTGAGCTCATTAATTATCTGCTCAATCTCATCAGCCTGTGCGGGCACCGACAAGTGCACCGCCGAAAAGCCGGCAATGAGACCCGCCACAACCATCGGACGGAAACGGAAGGAAGCGTGACACATGCCCACTTAAAGCGACCTCTTTCTCGGACAGACCAAAGAGCCTGAAGTTCTCAAACCTTAAATAAATTTATAGCGCTAATTCTGCTCGGTCAAGCAGTGTTTCACACCAAACTCGCAGCGTGTTACAGGTGTGACAATTGAGAAAACCCGGCCGAAGCCGGGTTGACATACTCTCTTGCTTAGAAACGCACAGCCGAGTGAATCGGCATGTAGTCCAGCGGACGGTAGCCAACCGGGGTGCCAGAGTTCAGTGCATCGATGATCTGACCGTTGCCAGCGTAGATACCAACGTGAGAAGCGCCACCGTAGTAGACGACGATGTCGCCCGGCTGCAGAGCATTAATAGCCACACGCTGACCGGCGGACGCCTGCGCACCAGAGGTACGTGGGATGGACTTGCCAGCCTGCGCATAAACCCAAGAGGTGAAGCCAGAGCAGTCAAAAGCCTGCGGGCCGGCAGCGCCATACACGTATGGGGAACCAATCTTGGACTTAGCGATATCGACGATGCGCTGGCCCTGCGGCTGCACCGGTGCCGGAACAGCACCCTTCGCAGCAGCGTTGAAATTCACGCCCGGGGCAGCCTTTCCAGCGAGGGAGGGAACCCACTGATCGATACCCGGCACGTTTTCAATACCTGGCACATTTTCAATGCCCGGGACGTCAGCAGAGAGGTTGGTGTTCGGTACACGAACCTCTGCAGCGTCAGCGTTAGCCGGGTTCACGAGGGTGGCGCCGGCAATAACAGCGGATGCAGCAGTAAGACCGCGCTTGGACGC
The DNA here is from genome assembly GCF_000759055.1 of Corynebacterium tuscaniense DNF00037. NCBI lineage: Bacteria > Bacillati > Actinomycetota > Actinomycetes > Mycobacteriales > Corynebacteriaceae > Corynebacterium > Corynebacterium tuscaniense. Next base: position 106,692 of record NZ_JRNG01000002.1, read on the forward strand.
GGACGTGGTCTGGCGGCGATGCTTAGCCACTATGTAACTCCATATCTTCCAGTCGCCTACCGGGTTAGCTGACGGGTTCGGTGCTAGAGGTCACCGCAGGAAACTCCGGCGCCATTCTGGCGCCCCTTGCCTCCCGTTCACCCCAGGGAAGTTCTCGGTTCCCCGGCTTCCTCATGTCATGTGATCAAACATAAGGAACTCGGCTGTATGTATTTACGATGTCTAGGTTTCGCTTGCCGCCTTGTGGCTGCAAGGTCTCAACTAGGTTACGAAATGGACACGAAGAATGTCTAGCGGCGCGCCCGTTATTTTCCCGTTATTTAAATTTCCTCGCAATCACACAACCACACCAGAGATAGCGGCTTCAGGATTTCATTGCGCAACACAACCCTTTACCTGCAGTTACGCAATATATTTCAAAAACTCTCAACACTTAGTTGAGGCACTTTTCCTCAAACAAAATCCTTAGTGTGATTCTAGTCACATGCTAAAGTTTATCGTTCTGTTACATGCGAGAAGCCCCTTTCCCGCTGAAGGGAAAGGGGCCTTGACGAGACAGAACTACTTAACTGTTCTACTTACCAGCGTCACGGTCAGTGGCAGACTTCTCTGCCTCGAGTGCACGCAGTGTCTCAACCTCTTCATAGTGGTTCTTGCGGGCAATCTCGTTGCGACGAGCTGTAATCGCCGGGTCATCGGCCTTGAACACACCGGACGTCTCGGAATCTGCGTAGCCAAGCTCGTTGAGCTGCTTGGGCACGCGTGCACCGCCGTACTCCAGAGGAATCTGGTTCCCGTGCCCATCCACCGGACCAATCGGCTGGTGGACTGCCACGAATGCACCGTTAGGCAAGGTCTGGATCACACCGGTTGCAATACCGTGCTCCAGGACTTCACGGTCGGAACGCTGGAGACCGATGCAAATGCGGTAGGTGATGAAGTATGCCAACGGTGGCAAAACCAACAGACCAATACGGCCAATCCAGGTCATGGCGTTCAGCGAGATCTGGAAATGGTACGCGAAGAGGTCGTTACCACCAGACAACGTGAGCAGCAGGAAGAAAACCAGGCCCATAACGCCGATACCGGTACGAACCGGAACGTCGCGCGGACGCTGCAGCAGGTTATGGTGCTCATCATCGCCGGTGACCTTCTTCTCAATGAAGGGGTAGGCAATCAGGGCGACAACCATGGCGCCTGCGAGCAGAGCCACCCAGAACACACCAGGGATGGTGTAGTTACCAAGGTAGAGCTCCCACGCTGGCATCACACGTGCAGCACCGTCAGTCCAGAGCATGTAGATATCCGGCTGGGAGCCAGCGGAGACCTGGGACGGGTTGTAGGGTCCAATGTTCCAGATGGCGTTAATCGTTGTGACACCAGCCATCAGGGCCAGCACCGCGAAGACGACCATGCCGAAGCCGATTGCCTTAACAGCGAACACCGGCATAATGCGGATGCCCACGACGTTGTTCTCGGTACGACCAGGACCCGGGAACTGGGTGTGCTTCTGGAACCAGACAAGCAGCAGGTGAGCCGCAATGAGAGCCAGGATGATGCCCGGCAGAATCAGCACGTGCAGGATGTAGAAACGATCCAGCATGAGGTCGGACGGGAAGTCGCCACCGAACATTGCCCAGTGCAACCAGGTACCGATGATCGGCAGACCCACGATGATGGCGGACATAATACGGAGGCCAACACCGGACAGCAGGTCGTCGGGCAGGGAGTACCCCATGAAGCCTTCTGCCATACCCAACAGGATCAGGGTGGAACCAATAATCCAGTTAGCCTCACGTGGGCGACGGAATGCACCCGTGAAGAAGATGCGCATCATGTGGGCAAACATCGCCATCATGAACATCAGTGCAGCCCAGTGGTGCATCTGGCGAATGAACAGACCACCGCGCACCTCGAAGGAGATATCCAGGGCAGTTGCGTAGGCGCGAGACATTTCGACGCCATTCAGTGGCAGATAGCCACCTTCGTAGATGACCTTCGTAATGGAAGGGTCGAAGAACAAGGCCAGGTAGACACCGGTCAACAGCAAGATGATGAAGCTGTACAGCGCCATCTCACCAAGCATGAATGACCAGTGGGTCGGGAAGACCTTGTTCAGCTGTGGGCGGAGAACGCCCGCGATTGTGAACCGCGAATCAGCGTTGTCCGCGGCTTTTGCGAGTTTCGTGCTCATTAGGACTTACGCTCCCAGAATGCCGGGCCAACGGGCTCAATGAAGTCCCCGCGGGCGATGAGGTAACCTTCTTCGTCGATGTCGATCGGCAGCTGCGGCAGAGCGCGTGCTGCTGGACCGAACACCGGTTTGCCGTGCTGCAACGCGTCGAACTGCGACTGGTGGCAGGGGCAAAGAATGCGGTTGGTCTGCGCCTCATAGAGAGACGTCGGGCAACCGATGTGGGTACAAATCTTCGAGTACGCGTAGTAGTCACCGTAGTGGAAGTCCTCCTGTCCTTCGCGCTCAATAGCCTTCTCGGCATCGGCGGAACGCAGACGGATCAACATGACAGCATTACGCGGACCGTGCAGCGAGTGCATGTGCTGCTCGTAGACATCGCGCTCGGCGTCGTATTTGTTGCCATCGTTGACGTCTTCCTCGAGGAGCGGGAAAACCGTCTCCATCGAAGCAGCGTCCAAGTCCTCCGGGCGCATACGCACCAGGCGAGAAACGCCTGCAGTGCTGTAGTGGTCACCCTTGCCGGTCTCATGCAGCTCAGCAATAGCGCCGGTATCACGACCGAGGTACAACTTCGCACCATTACGGGCCATGGACCAGCCCTGGGTCCACAGAGTGCCATCGCCGAGGTAGTTCATTTCGTGACGAACGCGCCAAGGATTCTTGATGAGACCACCCATCGGAGCGATGATGGCCAAACCAGCCATCAAACCAGCACCACCAAGCAGACCCTTCATAACCTTGCGGCGGCCCAGGGTAGAAGTCTGCCATGCGTCATTAAGCAGGGCAGTCGTCGTGCGACGATCCAACTCGGAAGAGCGACCATCGTGACGGCGCTGAACTGCGACTTCTTCCGGGATGAACTTCTTTACGTACTGGATGATGGCGAAGCCAAGTCCAGCAAGGGACAGTCCAGCGGTCAGACCCAGCAGCGGGGTGTACAGCGAGAAGAGCAGCAGCCCTTCATCGCCATGGAATTTAGCTTCCCACGGCCAGAACAGGTAGACACCTAAAAAGGCGATACCCATCACAATGGAGATGATCAGCCACGTCATGATGCCAGCAGCAGCACGCTTTTCAGCCGGATCATTCTCAATCGGCCAGCGCTCCTTGCGGTACGCAACCGTCACGTCATCGAGCTCGGTGCCCAGGGCAGCCAGCTCGGCATTGCTCATCTTATCGAGCTCAGCCTTGGTGTAGTTCTTCTTCACTTCATTGCTCATGAGCGCGATCCAATCCACATAGCAGCGGCGCCAACGAGGGTGACACCGATAATCCACATTGCCAGGCCTTCAGCAACCGGGCCGATGCCACCAAGTGCCCAGCCGGACGGGCTCGGGGTTTCCTTAGCGGACTTGATGAAGGCGATGATGTCGCGCTTCTCATCAGCCGTCAGCTGGCGGTCGGAGAACTTGGGCATATTCTGCGGGCCAGTCAGCATAGCCTGGTAAATCTCCTGCTCATTAGCAGGATCCAGAACCGGCGCGTACTTGCCAGAGGACAGTGCTCCACCACGACCGGTGAAGTTGTGGCAGGAGGCACAGTTCAGACGGAAGAGCTCAGAACCACGGGCAACGTCAGCTGCCTGAATCGTGCCGTCGTAGTTCTTGCCGCGGAGTTCCTCCATAGCAATGGAACCATCCTCGTTGTACACGAGCTCCGGGCCACCGCCGTTTGCTGCAACATACGCGGCGATAGCGAGGGTCTGCGCCTCAGTGAAACGCGGCTTCTTACGCTCAGCCTGTGCGTCGTTGGACTTCATCGGCATACGGCCGGAGTTGACCTGGAAGTAAACAGCGCCTTCACCAGTGCCGATAAGCGACGGTCCGCGATCCTTGACACCCTGCAGGTTTGCACCGTGGCAGGTAATGCAGGCGTAATCGTAAAGATCCTTGCCCTCTTGGATCATCGCCTGGTCGTCGCGCTGTGCGGTGGCAACCTGAGCATCCGGAGTCAGGGCTGCGGCCAGAAGGCCGGCACCCGTGAGACCGAAGGTCAGCGCCATGGCGCCAGCAGCGGACCGGCGCAACTTGCGGCGGTTCCGCGCCTTCTTGGGGGTGTTATCCATGTTGATCCCTTAGCGAAAATCGGTGTTCAGTTCAATCACACACAAGGTGCTGTTACTGAACGAGGTAGAGAGTAACGAACACGCCGATCCAAATAACGTCGACGAAGTGCCAGTAGTACGAGGTCACCATGGCCGCAGTTGCCTGCGCCGGGGTGAACTTCGACTTAGCCACGCGGAGCATCACCACGATGAAAGCGATGATGCCGGCAGTCACGTGAGCCATGTGGAAGCCGGTGATGATGTAGAACACGGAGCCATACACGCTCGATTGTGGCGTCACACCGTGCAGAACCATCTCGGTCCACTCAAAAGCGACGAGCCCCAGGAACACCACACCAAGAAGAATGGTTACGGTGAACCACTTGCGAAGTCCAAAGACATCGCCCTTCTCAGCGGCGAACACACCCATCTGAGAGGTCACGGAGGAAGTCACCAGCACAATCGTGATGATGAGTCCGAAGACCACGTTCAGATGGGCAGTCTGGTTAGCCCAATCGCCAGTTTCCATGCCGTTCGCACGCGAGGTGAAGTACATCGCGAAGAGTCCGGCGAAGAACATCAATTCTTGGGCGAGGAACACGATCGTTCCCACGCTGACCATGTTCGGACGGTTCAGCGCAGGAAGACGATCAGGTGAAGTCGCCATACCTGGGTTAGTTGTTGCAGTCGTCACGGGTACCAGTATCTCCCTTTCGAAGCCTAAAGTCACCTTGTTCACCCCCGAGTTTTTCATGTGAACACCGCCGAAAACAACGGAATTTTCTTTCCACATCGAGCGTGCCATCGTCCAACTTTTGATCAAGAAGTTGCTGGCACGAGTTTTTTAAAGCCATCCACGCAGGTCATCGTGCGCCAAAAATTGACTCACATCCCCAGAGACCTTTTTGGCGTTTCGGAGTCTCCCAGAAACACAGTTCCTCAAAAACGAAAGTAGTTCCCAAATGTGACGGGATTCACATTTTTCGCCTGCGGAAACTGTGAATTATGCGAACTTTCGGTTGACCCCTTTTCCCTCCATCTTTGGTTGGGCGCAAGCCTGCAAAATACAGAAACCCCCACACCACATGGGGTGCGGGGGGTCAGCGTTCGCGTTCAGTCCTAGTGCTTTTCGCGGGGGATGCCGTACTGAAGATTCAGCATCGTCGTTGCCCAGATGAGCACAACGGCACCGAGAGCCAGAAGCCACAGCTGCCAGAAAGCGATACCCAGGGCCATGAGACCAACGCCACCAGTCATAGCAGCTGGCCAGATAGAACCCGGAGAGAAGAAGCCAAGGACACCTGCACCGTCCTCAACCTCAGCTTCCTCCCAGTCCTCCGGGAGGATATCGATGCGACGCTCGGTGAAGTGCAGGTAGCCACCAAGCATGAAGGCGAGTGCAGTGGCGAGGATCAGTGCGACACCGCCCGCCCACTCATAACCCGAGAGATAAGCATCGTCACCGATGTAGCTGGTTGCCACTGCGTAGATGACAGCCATGATGACAAAGAAGGTGCCGAGCGCGTAGAAGATCTTTGCTCCAGTTCCCATTTCTTTTCCCTAGCCTCTCTTAGACGTTCTGCACGGCGTTGTTGCCATCGCGGGTGCCGGTGCGGTCAGAGTTGAACGGACGGGTGGACGTTGCGTACGGAGCTTCGCCGATTGCCTCGAGGGCGTCAGCATTGGAGGCCTCCGGGTTCTCGTTACGGAAGCGCATGTACTCGCGGAACTGGTCCGGCGTAACCGCCCGGATCTCAAAATTCATCATTGCGTGGTAGGTACCGCACATCTCAGCACAGCGGCCGACGTATGCGCCCGGCTTCTCAATCTGCTCAATCTGGAAGCTACGCTGCTGCTGGTTGATTTCCGGGTGGACGTAAGCATCGCGCTTGAATAGGAACTCCGGAACCCAGAAAGAGTGAGAGACGTCGCCGGAAGCGAGGCGGAACTCAACCGGAGTCTCGGTCGGCAGAACCAGGACCGGAATCTCTTCGGTGGTACCAATCGTCTCGATCAGGTTGTAACGCAGGAACGACTGGTCACTCATGGAGTGGCCGTGGATCGGGTTTGCGTTAGGGATCGACTCATCGTCGAACTTGGATTCGTCCGCGAGCTTCTGACGCTCAACGTCTTGGCCGTCGTAGTCAGATCCAGTCGGCGACAGCGAGGAACCAACCTGTGCGTAGCCGAACTTCCAGTTCCACTGGTATGCGGTGACGTCAACCGTCACCTCAGGGTTCTTATCCAGGGCAACGACCTTGGTCTGCGCCTGAACGGTATAGAAGAACAGCACCATGACGATGATGATCGGAACGATGGTGAGTCCAAGCTCGAGCGGCACGTTGTACTGCAGCTGCTTCGGGAACTCGCCATACCCCTTCTTCTCACGACGCTTGCCATTCCAGGCAAAGATCGCGTAGATGAAGATCGCCCACATGATGATGCCGATGATCCAAGCTGCGAGCCAGACCCATACCCAGAAGTTGTACATGCTGTGAGCCTCAGGGGTCACCGGGTCCGGGAAACCCATGTCGAGCAACTTCGACATGGAACTCGGCGGTGTAACCTCACAGCCGGTAAGAGCAATGCCAGCCAAAGCCAGAAGGCCGGCAACGCCGAACTTCTTAGCTAGACCGCGGTTTTTTACCGTTTCCACGTGTGTCTGCCTTCCTGTCCACACTGATGAACGCTGTTAAACGCTTTTGAACGCTGTATGCCAGCTAATTAAAGCTGTGAATATCGCCCATGCTGCATGCAATTCCCCGCAATAGGAGCTGCGCGTAGCAAGACAGAATATTCGTACCCCGTCAGAATAGTTGATCGCTCGCTCATGTTTAACCTGCGTCGCACATGGGTCGCCCCCGCAGCCCTCCCCGAATCACACTTTCCGGCACACGTACACGCCCGACATGGACAGATGACACACTTTAAGGACCATTACGTAACCCCGATCACACATACCCAAAACAACATCATCCGGAAGTTGCACCCCTATCGGGGACGGGCTAAAGGTGGTGCGTTCTTCCCCATTCACCTGCCAGGCGCACGGTGATTCCCATGTGTGACTATCCGGCTTCTATTGTTGGGAGAGCTATCCACCTATTTCCCATCACTTCCGTGAGTTAAGGAGCACCCACCCATGTGCGGTCTACTCGCCATGCTGACCAGCAATTCCGATGCGCCTCGCTTTGTCGACGCTGCACAGCGGGCCCTCCCCTGTTTCCGCCACCGAGGCCCGGACGCAGCAGGGACGTGGAATGACGATGATGCAGTTTTTGGCTTTAACCGCCTGGCCATCATTGATCTTGAGCATTCCCACCAGCCGCTGCGCTGGGGCCCGTCCGATAATCCCGAGCGCTACGCGCTGACCTTCAACGGTGAGATCTACAACTATGTGGAGTTACGCGAGGAGCTGTCTAACTACGGTTACACATTCAATACTGAGGGCGACTCCGAAACAATCGTGGTGGGCTACCACCACTGGGGTGTGGATGTAGTCAATCACCTGCGTGGCATGTTCGCCATTGTGATCTGGGATACGCAGGACAAGGTCATGTTCGCCGCGCGTGACCAGTTCGGCATTAAACCTCTCTACTACGCCACTACGGAAGCTGGCACCGTCTTCTCCTCCGAGAAGAAAGCCATCTTGGAAATGGCCCCAGAACTCGGACTGAACCTCGATTTGGACTACCGCGCCATCGAGCATTACGTCGATCTCCAGTACGTCCCAGAGCCTGAAAGCCTGCACTCTGCTATTCGACGCGTCGAGTCCGGCTGCACTGTCACCCTCAAGCCCGGTGGCACTGTCGAGGCGAAGCGCTACTTCGCACCGAAGTTCAACGTCATCCCGGTGAAGTCCGGGGAGGAACAAAAGCTGTTCGACAGGATTGCGGCGGTGTTGGAGGATTCCGTCGAAAAGCACATGCGTGCTGATGTCACTGTGGGCTCTTTCTTGTCCGGCGGTATTGATTCAACGGCAATTGCAACGCTGGCCAAGCGCCATAACCCGAATCTTTTAACCTTCACCACCGGCTTTGAGCGTGAGGGCTACTCCGAGGTCGACGTGGCTGCGGAGTCCGCTGAGGCGATTGGTGTAGAGCACATCGTGAAGATTGTTTCGCCTGAAGAGTATGCCGACGCGATCCCGAAAATCATGTGGTACCTCGACGATCCGGTGGCTGACCCCTCGTTGGTGCCGCTGTACTTCGTGGCGCAGGAGGCCCGTAAGCACGTGAAAGTAGTGCTATCCGGCGAGGGTGCGGACGAACTTTTCGGTGGCTACACCATTTACAAGGAGCCACTTTCCCTCGCACCGTTTGAGAAGCTCCCCTCCCCTCTTTTAAAGGGGCTGAACAAGCTCAGCCAGGTTCTCCCGGAGGGAATGAAGGGCAAGTCCCTACTCGAGCGTGGCACGACTCCGATGGAGACCCGCTACTACGGCAACGCGCGCTCCTTTAATTACCAGCAGCTGGAGCGTGTTCTGCCGTGGGCGAAGCCGGAATGGGATCACCGTGAGGTCACCGCCCCAATCTACGCGGAATCCAAGAATATGGACCCAGTTGCACGCATGCAGCACCTAGACCTGTTCACCTGGATGCGCGGCGACATTCTCGTGAAGGCCGACAAAATCAACATGGCGCACTCCCTTGAATTGCGCGTGCCCTTCCTGGATAAGGAAGTCTTTGCCGTTGCAGAGACCATCCCGGCAGATCTGAAGATCGCCCACGGCACAACGAAGTACGCACTGCGCAAGGCCATGGAGCAGATCGTTCCGCCACACGTCCTCCACCGCAAGAAGCTCGGCTTCCCGGTACCTATGCGCTACTGGCTAGCCGGCGACGAACTGTACGGCTGGGCGCAGCAGACCATCACCGAGTCCCAGACCGAGGAGATCTTCAACAAACCTGCGGTGCTGGAGATGCTCAAGGAGCACCGTGACGGTGTTTCTGACCATTCCCGCCGTCTGTGGACGGTCCTGGCGTTCATGATCTGGCACGGCATTTTTGTCGAGCACCGCATCGATCCGGGCATTGAGCACAAGGACTACCCGGTCCAGCTCTAAGGAGGACCTGCTCATGTGGACCAAGAAACGAGTACTGACTATCATCGTCGCGATGCTCAGTGCGCTGCTCCTCGCAGTGGCTGCCCTGGTATTCGTCTATGGGCCGACGCTCACCGCGATGCTGACGGGCACCGCTCGTTTCGCAGGGACGCAGACGCCGAAGCGGTATAGCACGACGGTGCTCGCGCTCGCCGAACAGGGCATCTACGCCGACTCGGAGGAGTTCGAGGAAGCGAAAGCCCGCGCAAAGGAGGCTGCCAAGCAGGCAGACACGCTTTACGACGTCTATCCCGCCCTGGAGGACGCCGTCAAAGCTGCTGGAGGAAAGCACTCCCGGCTGATTGAGCCTGGTAACCCTAACCTCGGCTGGGCTATCGGGCAGAAGACGGAGCCCGCAGTCAGCGTCGAAGGCGGTGTCGCGGTGGCAACGGTGCCTGGCGTCGATCGGCACTCGGATGTGCAGGGGTACGCAGACACGCTCGCGACAGGCCTAGCTTCCGCACGTGATGGCGGGGCGTGCGGAACGGTCGTTGATCTGCGTGGCAACGATGGGGGCGACATGGGGCCGATGGTCGCTGGACTCTCGTCGCTGTTGCCGGATGGCACGGTGCTCGAGTTCGTATCGCGGACGAACACCAGCCAGGTCACGGTCGAGGGAAACTCGGTGAGCGGCGGGGGCACGCCGCTCACGACAACTGGCGGGAAGTGGGAGGCGCCGGTGGCAGTCTTGGTCGATGGTGACACCGCTTCGTCGGGCGAGGCCACGATGCTGTCGTTCCGGGGACTTGAGCGCTCACAGAGTTTCGGCTCCCCTACCGCGGGCTACGCCTCGGCCAATATGGTGTACGACTTCCCGGATGGCAGCCTGCTGATGCTCACCATCGCGAAGGACAAGGCACGCACTGGTGAGGAGTTCGCTGAAGATCCGGTGCAGCCGGACGTCGAAACCGATGCGTCGTTAGAGCAAGCGAAGCAGTGGCTTGCGACCAAGCACGGCTGCCAATAATCCACGCAGACAAAACACCCCGCACTCCCCTCAATAATGAGGTGGGCGCGGGGTGTTGGCGTCGACAAGCTATTGCTTAGTTGAAGCTGTCGCCGCAGGCGCAAGAACCGCCGGCGTTCGGGTTATCAATCGTGAAGCCCTGCTGCTCAATGGTGTCTGCGAAGTCAATCTTCGCACCAGACAGGTAAGGCACGCTCATCTTGTCCACGACAAGACGTACGCCTCCGACAACGTCGGATTTGTCGCCGTCCAGGTCACGGTCGTCGAAGTACAGCTGATAGCGCAAGCCAGCGCAACCACCAGGCTGGACGGCGATGCGCAAAGACAGGTCATCACGGCCCTCCTGATCAAGCAGCGCCTTTGCCTTTGCTGCTGCAGCCTCAGTGAGCTCTACGCCGGTGGCGGAAGTCGGTGCAGTCATGGATCGTCTCTCCTTAGCCTTTATCGTGTTGGGTCCCGAGCCTACGCTGGCTTCCAGCCCGGATGCTAGTCCACCCTAACTTGTCCAGGTGAGACCCCTTTGTACCCCATAACGCATCTGCCCTTGCCCCATATTCCCAACCGGGTGAAATGATTTTGTAGCCTAGAGAGCGTGAAACTCCCCTGGCAAAAATCTGATGCGCCCAAAGCCCCCGCAAGCACTAACTCTTCTACTGCTGAGCCCACCACAGCTAGCGAGCCGGAGAAGAAGCTGCCGAAGGGCTACACCCCACCGAAGGGGCGACCGACTCCGAAGCGCCATGAGCAGGAGATTAAGCGTGGCGTCGTGCGTGATCCGAATGCAATGAGCCGGGCTCAAGCTGCTCAGAAACGCAAGGAAATGAAAGCTTCCATGTCCAAAGAGGAGTGGAAGGAATACAAGAAGCAGGAACGCGCTGAGCGTCGTGCTCAGAATAGGGACATCCAGGCGAAGATGGATGCTGGCGATGAGCGCTACTTGCTCGACCGCGACAAGGGCGAGGTCCGCCGCTATGTACGTGACTGGGTTGATTCCAGGCGTTTCCTGTCCAACTTTGTCATGCCGGGCGCGCTTGTCCTCCTGGTAATCATGCTGTTGGGCCAGTTCTTCCCAGATGTCGCTGCGGTGTTGTCTGTGGCTGCGATGGTGTTCATCCTGGCCACGTTCGCGGAAGGCATCTTCATTGGCAAGCGCGCAAACAAGGCGGTGCGCGCCAGGTTCCCGGATTCCACAGAGACTGGTTTCGGCTTGGGTATGTATGCTTTCTCGCGCGCTTTCCAGCCGCGTAACTGGCGTACGCCGAAACCGCAGGTTGCTATCGGCGACAACGTCTAGGACCCACCGTGCGTTTCACTGACGGCTTCACTTTTCCTCCGGTCCCCTCCCCTGACCTGTCCGCGCAGGCTCAGGCGAGGGAGGCGATGACGCTCAACCCGCGGGCCGCGTCGTTTGGGCGTTTGGCCAGTATCGGTGCGTGGATGGCTGGGTGTCAGGGTGAGGCTCCTCCACGCCCAATCACAACGTCACGTGTCATCATTTTCGCGGGTGATCACGGTGTCGCCGAGCGCGGTGTTTCGGCATTCACGCCGGAAGCGTCCATCGTCCAGGCACAGGAGATCAGCTCCGGTGCGGCCCCCGTCAACACGTTGGCGCAGCGCGTAGACGCTTCCGTGCACCTCGTTGATGTGAGCCTGAAGCATGATGCCGCTGCCATTCGCGCTGGTTCCGGCCAGATTGATGTCGCCGATGCCATGACGCAAGAAGAGTTCTTCGCCGCCTCTGAGCTCGGTGCCGCCACGGCGGATCGGGAGATTGACTCTGGAGTTGACCTGTTAGTCGCCGGTGACCTCGGCGTGGCTAACACGACGGTGGCGGCCGCCGTTCTGGGCACGCTCACATTCACCGAACCAGTTGTCGCGGTGGGGCGTGGCAGCGGAATCAATGATGAAGTGTGGAAGGTCAAGGTGTCCGCGGTGCGCGATGCGATGTTCCGCGCGCGCGGTTTCCACAATGATGTTGCCCGCGTTCTGCAGGCTATTTCCGCGCCAGATTTCGTTGCGCTGACCGCATTCATTGTGCAGTGCGCGGTGCGGCGTACGCCCGTGCTTATCGACGGCGCCTATACCGCCCTCGCCGCCTACGTCGCCGAGCGCGTCGCCCCAGGCACCAAGCAGTGGCTTATAGCGGGACAGGCCAGTCCCGAACCGTGTACCACTATTTGTCTGCAAGCACTGGACCTCACACCGGTGGCCACACTCAACATGTCCACCGGCCAAGGTGCAGGTGCTGCGGCCGTTCTGCCGCTGATCATCTCTGCCGTTGAGTTGGTCGGCGATGAGATGCGCAGCCAAACCGCCTAGCCATGCTGACTAGATTTAGTTAGAAGGAACGAGGGTGTGCAGCCACCCGTGGGTGTCTTCGAACTCACCACGCTGGATAGACGTCAGGCGCTCACGCATCTTCATGGTGATGTTCCCTGCCTCGTTGCCGTTGATGGTGAAGTCAACGTTATTGCCCACAACGTGCCCAACCGGGGTGACCACCGCAGCGGTACCGCACGCCATGGTTTCGGTCATAGCGCCGGAGGCAACATCGTTTTTCCAGTCCTCAACAGAAATGCGGGCTTCTTCGGTGGCGTAACCAAGATCCTTCGCAACCTGAAGTAGCGACTGACGAGTAATGCCTGGCAGCAGAGAGCCGGACAGAGCCGGGGTGACCACCTTGGCGTCATCGCCGGAGCCGTAGACGAACATGAGGTTCATGCCGCCCATTTCCTCAATATATTTGCGGTCAATCGCATCGAGCCACACAACTTGGTCGCAGCCCTTGTCTTCCGCCTGCGCCTGAGCAAGCAGTGATGCTGCGTAATTACCAGCGAACTTGGCAGCACCGGTTCCTCCCGGCGCGGCACGAACATAATCTTCACTGATCCACACCTTGACGGGACTCACACCACCGGAGAAATAAGCACCGGCGGGCGAAGCAATGAGGATGTAGGTGTAGCTGTCCGACGGGTGTACACCCAGACCGACCTGCGTGGAGATCATAAAGGGACGCAGGTACAGCGATGCTTCCCCACCTGCAGCGGGCACCCAGTCCTGGTCGATGTCCACGAGCTGACGCAGGGATTCAATAAACACATCCTCCGGCAGCTCCGGCATGGCCAAGCGCTCTGCAGACCTCTGCATGCGCTGAGCATTCTGCTCCGGGCGGAAGGTCACAATGGCGCCGTCGGCATGGCGGTAAGCCTTCAGGCCTTCAAAGATGGCCTGGCCGTAGTGCAACACCATGCTGGCCGGATCAAAAGAAAGGTTTTCATAGGGGCGGACCTGTGCGTTGTGCCAGCCCTTGTCTTGGGTCCAGTCAATGCTGACCATGTGGTCGGTGAACTGCCTACCAAACGCAGGGTTGGCAAGGATAGCGGCGCGCTCTTCAGCGGTGGCCGGGTTTTCATTCTTCGTCACGGTGAAATCCAGCTGTGTCATGCCTTTGAAGCATACTCCGCGGGTGAACACGGTCACCGTCAGTAGTATCGGGGCGAAGAAGAAAGACCTTTATAACAAGGAGGATCTAGCACCCCATGGCTGTTTTGCCCCATTTCATTGACGTTCTGCCCTCGCACGGCCGTCTTGCCCAGATCGAGTTTGCTATCGACGTTCCCGAGGACGCCGCACGCATCATCCCGGTGTCATCCGGCGAGGGTCTAGAACTGCCGGTTTCTCAGCTGACCAAGGAGGGTCTCCTTGAGGCCTTAGAGGCTCTTGGTGCGAAAGGTTCCGCGGGTGAAGTAACCAAGGTTGTGGTGGACGGCACCCTGTTCATTGCCGTGGGACTGGGTGATAATGATGGGTCTCATTCCACCGACACTGCTGTGCGGCGCGCGATGGGTGCTGCTGCACGTGCGCTCAAGGGAACCGAGCGCGCCGTCGTTAGTGCTGATTTTGGTGTGCGCCCCGTCGTGGAAGGCCTCCTGCTCGGCGGATACGCCTATGACGGGTTGAAGAAGAACGAGGAGAAGGATGAATCCTCCCTCATCACCGTCGTGGGCAAAGAAGATAACCACGCTGAGTTCGACGCTGCAGTGAGCATCTGCCATGCGGTGACACTTGCTCGTGATTTGGTCAACACCCCCTCCAATCTGCTCTACCCCTCCAATTACGCGGAACTCGCGCGCACCGTTGGTGAGGCATCCGGCCTGACGGTAGAAGTCCTCGACGAGAAAGAACTGGAGGCGAAGGGTTTCGGCGGCATCACGGCCGTAGGCCAGGGCTCTGAGAACCCACCGCGCTTGGTGCACCTCACCTGGGCGCCGGAGAGTGCTACGACGTCTGTGGCGCTCGTCGGCAAAGGCATCACTTTTGATACCGGCGGTATTTCCTTGAAGCCGGCTTCCGGCATGGAGCAGATGGTCATGGACATGGGCGGATCTGCTGCTGTATTAGCCGCAACGTGTGCTGCCGCTGCGCTGAATATTCCGGTCCGCATTGATGCGTGGATGGCCATGGCGGAGAACATGCCGTCTGGATCCGCCCAGCGCCCCGGCGATGTGATTACCCATTACGGGGGGATCACCAGCGAAGTGATCAATACCGATGCGGAGGGCCGTTTGGTTCTGGCTGATGCCATTGCACGCGCTAGCGAGTACAACCCGGACTATCTCATTGAAACATCCACGCTCACCGGCGCACAGATGGTGGCCCTGGGTAAGCGCACCTTCGGTGTCATGGGTTCGGATGACCTGCGTGATGCTATCGCAGAAACTGCCCGTGAACTGGACGAGCCGGGCTGGGCCATGCCGATGTTGGAGGAGCACGATGAGGAGATCAAGTCCGCCGTCGCTGACATCAAGAACACCAACGCGGACCGCTTTGGCGGCATGGAATTCGCCGCAACATACCTAGCCAAGTTCGTGGGTGAAGGTATCCAGTGGGCGCATATCGACGTTGCCAGCCCAGCCTGGAACACCGGTGGCGCCCACGGGTACACACCGTCCCGCGCAACGGGTGTTCCGGTGCGCACCATCGTGGATACGCTCACACAGCTGGCTGAAAAATAACTATCTAAACCACTACAGGTTGGGGTCTTCGCCGCGCTCAAACTTAGCGCGGCGTTCCCTTTGCTCAGCGCGTTTACGCAGGATGCGTTCCTGTTCAATGCGTTTGCGCATGCGGTCGGGGTAGCCGGTCTCCTCGACGTCGTAAAGCGGAATACCCAGCAACTTGCCCACCGCATCAATCCCCTTCGGACCCCCAATTTTGCGGCGCGTGTACTCCCCATTTTCAGCGACGAGAACAACAGACATCTCGTTAACCATCGTCTCTGGCTCCACAAACCCCTCCACGAAGCCTTTATCCGCCACCCATTCCTTCAAGTACTGGGCGTCGTGCGGGCGCACGGTCTCCCCCGGACCGCGCGGCGGCTTGAAGGCAGAGGGCTTCTTGCGGGAGCCAAAGAGATTGAACACGCACCACATCTTATGTCACGTGATTCCTAACCCCTCACTAGTCGAACGCGAAAACAGCGAAGCGGGTACGCTAGGTGCGGATAAACGTCTGCAAAGTTGTAGAGGAGACTTAAACATAATGGCTCACTCAGTTGAGATGCCCGAACTGGGCGAATCCGTCACCGAAGGCACCATCACCACCTGGCTGAAGTCTGTTGGTGACACCGTCGAGGTCGACGAACCGCTGCTCGAGGTCTCCACCGATAAGGTCGACACGGAAATTCCCTCCCCTGTATCGGGTGTTCTGCTTGAAATTAAGGCTGAAGAAGATGACACCGTTGAAGTGGGTGACGTCATCGCTATCGTGGGAGACGCGGATGAGAAGCCTTCCTCCGATGACTCCGGCGATTCCGCCAAATCCGACGAACCTGCTGAGGAAGCACCGAAGCAGGAAGCACCGAAGGTAGAAGAGAAGCCTGCGGCTGGTTCCGGCGACGCTACCGATGTGGAGATGCCGGAACTCGGCGAATCCGCGGCGCAGTCATCGCCCGCATCGGCGACGCCAACGCAGCACCCGCCAAGGAAAAGCCGAAGTCAGACGAGCCCAAGACCGAAAAGCCTGCCGAGGCAGAGGAACCCAAGCAGGAAGAGAAGCCTGCGGCTGGTTCCGGCGACGCTACCGATGTGGAGATGCCGGAACTCGGCGAATCCGTCACCGAAGGCACCATCACCACCTGGCTGAAGTCTGTCGGTGACACCGTCGAGGTCGACGAACCACTGCTCGAAGTCTCCACCGACAAGGTCGACACCGAAATCCCCTCCCCGGTCGCAGGCACCCTCGTGGAAATCCTCGCCGAGGAGGACGACACCATCGAAGTCGGCGCAGTCATCGCCCGCATCGGCGACGCCAACGCAGCACCCGCCAAGGAAAAGCCGAAGTCAGACGAGCCCAAGACCGAAAAGCCTGCCGAGGCAGAACCGAAGGCAGAGGAACCGAAGGAAGAGGAACCGAAGGAAGAAGCTCCGAAGCAGGAAGAGAAGCCTGCCGAGGCACCAAAGACTGAGGCACCGAAGACTGTGGACAACGGCGGCAAGGTTCCGTACGTCACCCCGCTAGTGCGCAAGCTCGCCGAAAAGCACGATGTTGATCTGAACAGCATCGAGGGCACCGGTGTTGGCGGACGCATCCGTAAACAGGATGTCATCGCTGCTGCTGAGGGTGGCGCTACCGCTGCACCTGGTGCAGCTGAGCAGAAGCCGTCCGGCCCGCGTGCACGTTGGTCCACCAAGTCCGTGGATGCAGCTAAGGCTGAGCTCATTGGCACCACGCAGAAGGTGAACCGTATCCGTGAGATCACGGCCACGAAGATGGTCGAGTCGCTGCAGACCACTGCACAGCTCACCCATGTTCAGGAGGCAGACGTTACTCGCGTGGCGGAGCTGCGGAAGAGTGTGAAGCCTGCCTTCGTCGATAAGCACGGCGTGAACATCACCTACCTGCACTTCTTCGTGAAGGCGACGGCTGAGGCACTGGTGCAGCACCCGAATGTCAACGCGTCCTACAACGCGGAGACCAAGGAGATCACCTACCACGACACGGTCAACATTGGCATCGCTGTGGATACCCCGCAGGGCCTGCTGGTTCCGGTGCTGAAGAATGTTCAGGACATGTCCCTGGCTGATATTGCCAAGGGCATTGCGGATCTGGCTGAGCGTGCTCGTAACAAGAAGCTGCGTCCGTCTGACCTGGCCGGCGCAACCTTTACGGTGTCCAATATTGGCTCTGAGGGTGCCCTGCTGGATACCCCGATCCTCACCCCACCGCAGGCCGGCATCCTGGGCACCGCCGCTATTCAGAAGCGCCCAGTGATTGTGACGGAGGAGGGCATCGACTCGATTGCTATCCGCCAGATGTGCTACCTGCCGTTCACCTACGACCACCAGTTGGTTGATGGTGCGGATGCGGGTCGCTTCGTGTCCACCATCGTGGACCGCATCGAGGTGGGCGACTTCGAGGACGATCTAGACCTCTAAAACCACCAGATAAGGTGCCGGTTCCCTGCGCTTGGGAGCCGGCATTTTCTATGTTCTGTACTCCTTGGACATTCTCCGCACGCTCGTCGGTGAGAATCTCTACACTTGTTCAGTGATCGCAACTAACTAAATGCAAGGAGTGCAGTCAGCGTGGATTACATCTCTCGCCATATCGGTCCGACTGATAGCGAACGCGCAAAGATGCTCGAGACCGTTGGGTACGGCTCGATTCAGGAGCTTGTCGACGCAGCGATGCCAGCAGGGATTCTTGCCAAACAGTCTTTGAACCTTCCGTCGGCTCTGACGGAGAAGGAAGCACAGAACCGCCTGCGTGAGCTGGCTGCGAAGAACACGGTGTTGCGTGCTTTCCATGGCCAGGGTTATTCCTCCACCGTGACTCCGCCAGTGATTCGCCGCGGTGTGGTGGAAGATGCTGGTTGGTACACGGCTTACACGCCGTACCAGCCGGAAATTTCCCAGGGCCGCCTGGAAGCATTGCTAAATTTCCAGACGATGGTGCAGGACCTGACTGGTTTGCCGATGGCGAATGCTTCGCTGCTGGATGAGGCTTCCGCAGTGGCTGAAGCCATTGGCCTCATGGCACGTGCGGTAAAGAAAGGGAGCCGTGTCCTGCTGGATTCCCGCCTGCACCCGCAGGTGATCAATGTTGCTGCGGAACGTGCCCGCGCTTTGGACCTTGAAGTTGAGGTCACCGCTTTGGATTCCAATCTCGTAGGCGAAGACTTTGTTGGAGTTGTGATTGCCTACCCGGGCACGGAGGGCGATATTTCTGATCCGCGCCCGGTGATCGAGGCGATTCACTCCCGTGGTGGTCTGGCTACCGTTGTGGCTGATCCGTTGGCACTGCTTCTGCTGGAAGCACCGGGCACGATGGGTGCGGACATTGCTGTGGGCACTACGCAGCGTTTCGGTGTGCCGTTGTTCTACGGTGGCCCGCACGCCGCATACATGGCGGTGACAGACAAGCTGAAGCGCCAGATGCCGGGCCGCCTGGTGGGCGTGTCCGTGGATGCGGAGGGTTACCCGGCCTACCGCCTCTCACTGCAAACCCGTGAGCAGCACATTCGCCGAGAGAAGGCGACATCCAATATTTGTACCGCCCAGGCGCTGCTCGCCGTGACAGCCTCCATGTACGCCGTGTACCACGGCCCCGCTGGACTCAAGGAGATCGCGGAAACGGTGCATGAGTGGGCTGGGCGCTTTGCGGCGTCGATAAGCGCAGGCGGCCTTGATGTGAAGCACGAGAAATTCTTCGACACAGTGGCTGTCTCTGTGCCTGGCCGTGCTCAGCAGATCGTGGACGAGCTGGCTGAAAACGGCTACCTGGTGCGCGCGATTGATGCGGATACCGTCGGCGTGAGCTTCGGTGAAGACACCGATGAGGCTGACCTGGTGGCGCTGCTCGCTGGCTTTGGTATCACGGATGCGCCGGCTTCTGAGGCTGAATCGCACCTGCCACAGGAGCTGGCGCGCACCACGGATCTGCTCACGCACGAGGTGTTCAACACCCACCACTCCGAGACAATGATGATGCGCTACATCCGCGCACTCGGCGACAAGGATCTGGCGCTGGATCGCACGATGATCCCACTGGGTTCGTGCACGATGAAGCTCAACCCAACGGCAGGTCTAGAAGCCATCACCTGGCCGGGCTTTGCCAATGTTCACCCGTTCACGCCGGACAAGTACACGGAGGGCTGGCGTGAGCTTATTAGCGAGCTGACCGGCTGGCTCGTGGAAATCACCGGCTACGACGCAGTGTCTGTGCAGCCGAATTCCGGCGCAACGGGCGAGCTCGCTGGTCTGCTGGCTATGCGCCGCTACCACGTGGCTAATGGTGATACGGAGCGCGATATCTGCCTCATCCCGGCTTCTGCGCATGGCACGAACGCCGCATCTGCAACGCTGGCAAACCTGCGCGTGGTGGTTGTGGCGACCGCCCCAGATGGCTCCATTGACATGGAGGATCTGGACAAGAAGCTCGAGCAGTACGGTGACCACGTTGCTGCCATCATGATCACGTACCCATCTACGCACGGCGTGTACGAGGACACGGTGAAGGAAGTGGCGGACAAAGTCCACGCTGTTGGCGGCCAGGTCTACATCGATGGCGCGAACATGAACGCCCTGACCGGTCTTGCCCGTCCTGGTGATTTCGGCGGTGACTGCAGCCACCTGAACTTGCACAAGACCTTCACCATCCCGCACGGCGGTGGCGGCCCGGGCGTTGGCCCGATTGGTGTGGGCGCGCACTTGACCCCGTTCCTGCCCGCTGACCCGCAGGCAGTGGATGGCAGCAACGCAGCCGATGAAGCACCGCAGGGCGCTGGTGTGCCGATCGCGGCAACCACCTACGGTTCCGCCGGTGTGCTCCCGATTTCCTGGGCCTACATTGCTATGTCCGGTGCAGATGGCTTGGCTTCAGCAACCCGCAACGCCATCCTCAACGCCAACTACGTTGCACATGAGCTCAATGATTCCTTCCCGGTCCTCTACACGGGAAACGCTGGCCTGGTGGGCCACGAGTGCATCATTGATCTGCGCGAGATCACCGATCAATCCGGCGTAACTGCTGCTGATGTGGCTAAGCGCCTGGTGGACTACGGCTTCCACGCCCCCACACTGGCATTCCCGGTGGCCGGCACCCTCATGATCGAGCCGACTGAGTCCGAGGATCTGGCCGAACTGGATCGCTTCATCGCCGCAATGCGCTCTATCCGCGCGGAGATCCAGGAGATCATCGACGGCAAGGTTGCCTACGAAAACTCCGTGGTCCACCATGCACCGTTCACCGCACGCAGCCTCATCGCCGGTGAATGGGGCTACGAGTTCAGCCGCCAGAAGGCCGCCTACCCGGTGGATACGTTGCTGACCACGAAGTATTTCCCGCCGGTGCGCCGTATCGACGAGGCCTATGGCGACCGCAACCTCGTGTGTGCCTGCCCACCACCAGAGGCCTTTGACATCGAGCAGTCCGAAGGCTAAACACCACTGCCCAACACGAATTACAAGAAGGAGTAACTGATATGCCGCAGACACCTTTGCATGCCACCCACGAGAAGCTGGGTGCGCACTTCACGGACTTCGGTGGCTGGACCATGCCGCTAAAGTACGGCAAGGAGCTCGACGAGCACCGCGCTGTGCGCGGGGACGTTGGCATTTTTGACCTGTCTCATATGGGTGAGATTGATGTGAAGGGCCCTGAAGCCGGTGCCTTCCTGGACTATGTGCTGATTTCTTCCCTGTCTAACCTTCAGGTTGGGAAGGCGAAGTACTCCATGCTTGTCAATGAGGATGGCGGCATCCTGGACGATCTGATCACCTACAAATTCGCTGATGACCACTACCTCGTCGTCCCCAATGCGGGTAATTCGGATGTGGTGTGGGCTGCGTTCCAGGAGCGTGTGGGTAACTTCGATGTGGAGATCCGTAATGATTCGCAGGCCATCGCGCTCGTCGCAGTGCAAGGCCCGCGGTCGCTCGAGGTGCTCGAACCGCTTCTCGACGGCTCCCCGGCCGACCTCGCCTACTACTCCGGCGCCTGGATGAACCTGAACGCCGCTGGGGGTCAGGCTGTGGAGGTCTTCGTTGCTCGCACCGGCTACACCGGTGAGGATGGCGTTGAGTTGTTCTGCCAGAGCGAGGACGCTCAGGCCGTGTGGGATTCCGTCATAGACCACGGCACGCCCTGTGGCCTGGCAGCGCGTGATTCCCTGCGCCTCGAAGCTTCCATGCCGCTCTACGGCCACGAGCTGTCTGTGGACATCACCCCGGTGGAGGCTGGCATGAGCCGTGCCTTTGCCAAGAAAGAAGCTGACTTTGTGGGTAAGGCCGCTTTGACTGGTCGCGAGCCATCCGTGGTCATTGCTGGTCTGACCTCGGAGGAGCGCCGTGCTGCCCGTGAAGGCGCTGCGATCTTCCTCGCCGGGACGGATGAGCAGATTGGCACCGTCACCTCCGGTCAGCCCTCCCCCACTTTGGGCCATCCAGTAGCTTTGGCACACATTGCGCCCAACCATGCCGAGGTGGGCACTAAGGTGGACGTGGACATCCGGGGTAAGCGGTATGCCTACACCATCAGCGACACCCCCTTCTACTCCCGAAAGGACAAGTAACTATGTCTGATCTGCCCCAGGAATTCTCCTACTCTGAGGACCACGAATGGATCAATGCTGCTGCTGATGCAGTGGTAGGCCAGACCGTGCGCATCGGCATCACGTCTGTTGCTACGGAGCGTCTCGGTGAGATTGTCTTTGCTGAGCTACCGGCCGTCGGCGACACCGTGGAGGCTGGTGAGACGTGTGGTGAGGTGGAGTCCACCAAGTCCGTCTCCGACCTGTACTCCCCTGTCGCCGGTACCGTCACCGCGGTCAACGAGGAGATTGAGGACAACTACGAGGCCATCAACAACGACCCGTTCGGGGAAGGCTGGCTGTTCGAGGTTGAAGTCGAGTCCGCTGGTCCGCTCTTGACTGCGGATGAGTACGCTGCCGCTAACGGCGTGTAAGTTTCCGCGGGGGCTACCATGTAGTGCATGACAGCCCCCCGCGAACCATTCTTTCCGGCCGATAGGTCAATCCGAGCCTCAGATTCCCCACTTGACGTGCGGGAACTGGGGCTTGTTGATTATGAGGAAACGTGGCACCTCCAAGCCGAACTCGCCGCTCAACGCGCCGATGACGCCATCGGTGACACTCTGCTCGTGCTCCAGCACCCCAGCACGTACACCGCCGGAAAGCGCACACAACCGGAAGACATGCCGGACAATGGGCTGCCTGTGGTCCAGGTTGACCGTGGCGGGCGCATCACCTGGCATGGTGAGGGCCAGCTAGTGGTGTACCCGATCATCAAACTCGCCGATCCAGTCGATGTCGTTGACTTCGTCCGTCGCATCGAAGAAGCCATGATCGCCACCATTCGCGAGTTCGGGGTGGACAAGGCCGGGCGTATCAGCGGTCGCTCGGGCGTCTGGGTCCCCGCCGACGAGTTCCGCCGCGACCGCAAAATCGGCCAGATTGGTATCCGTATCACCCGCGGTGTGACCATGCACGGCTTATCCATCAACTGCAACAACACCCTGGACTACTTCGGGCACATCGTGGCCTGTGGCATTAATGACGCAGACGTGACCACCCTCAGCCTGGAGACCGGGCGTGAAGTAACGCCGGAGGATGTGGCACCGGGTGTCGTCGATAAGCTAGCCAGCGCTTTTAGTGGAGAGCTGCAGGTAGCAGACCACACTATCGCTTCTGGCAACGCCAAGGGATAAGGTGGACCGCGTGACTGCAGCAAAAGATGGACGCAAGCTACGCCGGGTAGAAAAACGCAACGCGCAAACCCCAATCGAATCCAAGCCGCGCTGGATCCGTAACGCGGTGAAAACTGGCCCTGAATACGAGGACATGCGCCGCAAAGTCAAGGGCGCGTCGCTGCACACCGTGTGCCAGGAAGCTGGCTGCCCCAATATCCACGAGTGCTGGGAATCCCGCGAGGCCACCTTCCTTATCGGTGGAGCCAACTGCTCCCGCCGCTGTGACTTCTGCCAGATCAACTCCGCGAAGCCGGAGCCGCTGGACGTGGAAGAACCGCAGCGCGTCGCGGAATCCGTGCGCGAGATGCAGCTGAACTACTCCACCATCACCGGCGTGACCCGCGATGACCTGGAAGATGAAGGCGCCTGGTTGTACGCCGAGGTGGTGCGCAAGATCCACGAGCTCAACCCGCACACCGGCGTGGAAAACCTCACTCCGGACTTCTCCGGCAAGCCGGACCTGCTGGCTCAGGTCTTCGAAGCCGAGCCAGAGGTGTTCGCCCACAATCTGGAGACAGTCCCGCGCATCTTTAAACGCATCCGCCCTGCCTTCCGCTACGACCGTTCACTGGAGGTCATTCGTGCAGCGCGTGACTACGGTCTGATCACTAAATCCAACCTCATCCTCGGCATGGGTGAAACCCGTGAGGAGGTCCTGCAGGCGCTGGAGGACATGCAGGATGCCGGCACTGACATCATCACCATCACCCAGTACCTGCGCCCCGGACCGCAGTTCCACCCGATTGAGCGCTGGGTGAAGCCGGAGGAGTTCATCGAGTACCGCGATGCCGCCTACGACATGGGCTTCGCCGCCGTCATGTCCGGCCCACTCGTGCGCTCCTCCTACCGCGCCGGCAAGCTCTACGTGGAGGCCATGAAGTTCCACGGCCGTAAACTGCCGGAGAACCTCAAGCACCTCGCTGAGACCTCCCAGGGTGCCACCGACCAGGAAGCAGAGACCCTGCTGAACAAGTACGGTCCGTCCCAGGACACCCCGGTCGTGTCCGCTGGTCGTCCGGCTGTCGGGCTTGGCCTGCCGGGCATCGGCGCTAAGTAAAGGGGCCTGTTCCCCTTCGCTGAGCTAGACCCCGAACTTCGGCCAGAAATCATCGAAGTACGGGGTCTAGTGTTCGGGTTTTGTACTCCCTGGGTCCATGCACGACGACAGCCCCCACCCAGAACGGATTCTTGGGCGGGGGCTGTCGTCGTGCTAGACGCTAGCTGCGTCCCTTACTTCTTAGACACCGGGATGTTGGAGCCAATCTCCCACGCATCCGGGTTGTCGCGGCTGGTGTCCGTGCCGCCGTCCTTGAACAGCGGGCGATCCAGAACGACCGACGGGATATCAAACGCGTCCACAAGGACCTCAGACCATGGGCCGAGGGAGTCGACCAGGTCATTGATCGCGGCACGAGCAGCCTTGACGCGGCCGGAGGAGAGAACGTTGTGCTCCTGGTACCAGCCAGCGTTGCGGATGATGGTGTCAAACACGAACAGGTGACGCACCTGCTCAAACACTGCGCGCTCGGCGGAGCCGACCGGCAAGGAACGCTCAGCTTCAATCATTGCCTGAACCATGAGGTTCTCAATGTAGGCCCATGCGGCGTTGAGCATGTGGTCCTGAGCCTTGTCAATGACCTTTGCGCCCTCTTCGCGGGACAGCTTGCGTGCGCCCTGAATACGGCGGATCAGGGAACGCATGACTAGCTGCTCACGGAACTGGACAACCTTGAGCTGGTAGTCCGCGTCAAAGAGCGATGCTTCCTCACCAGAGAAGGTGTCCACAACGGTCTGGACGGTGGAACCCAGGCCAGCACGGCTGCGGACGATGTCAGTGACGTTGGTGGCAGCGAACTTCACGATGTCCATGGCCGACGGATTAGCCATCTCACTGGTGTAAGCGGTAAGCAGGTTCTTACCAGCCAGCTGCAGCAAGACGGTGTTATCGCCCTCGAACGTGTTGTACACATCCGTGTCGGCGCGGAAGGTGGTCAGGAGGTTCTCCGACATGAAGCCAGCACCACCGCATGCCTCACGGCACTCTTGGATGGTGTCGGTTGCATGCTCGGTTGCCACTGCCTTGAAGGCTGCAGCCAACGTCTCCATCTCACGGGAAGCCAGTTCCTGCTGCTTGGTCGGGTTGGTCACAGACCATTCACCCGTTGCCTGGCGGGAGGTTTGGTCCGCGTAGCGCTGTGTCAGCTGGTTTTGCAGGACCTGAAGGGCGTAGGTGCGAGCCAGCGGAATGATCAGGCGACGACGGTGCGCACGGTAGTCAATAAGTTTGTCCTCGGTGCCGGTGTCACCGTAGTCAAACTGGCGGCGCTGGTGTGCATATTTCACAGCGATTGCCAGTGCCGACTTGGTTGCGCCTGCACCAGCAGCCCCCACGGCGATACGTCCACGGATCAGGGTGCCCAGCATCGTGAAGAAGCGGCGGTTCTTGGACTCGATCGGGGAGGTGTAGTTACCTTCCTCGTCGACGTCGCCGAACTGATTGAGCAGTGCTTCGCGTGGAATGCGGACATTATCAAAGGTCAGGGTACCGTTGTCAACGCCGAGCAGGCCGCCCTTGTGGCCGTGGTCGCCGATGGTGACACCTTCGACTGGGGAGCCGTCATCTTCACGGATACGCACCACGAAGCAGTGCACGCCGTGGGACTCTTGCTCGCCCGGGGTGTGCAGCTGAGCAAAGACAGCGGACCAACGGCCATCGCGCGCGGTGTTGCCGATGTAGACCTTGGTGGCAGACGGAGTCGGAGTGTTGATAACAAACTCCTTGGTCTCCGGGTCGTAGGTCGCCGTGGTCTCCAGGTCTTGAACGTTGGAGCCGTGGCCACGCTCGGTCATGCCGTAGGAGCCAAGCTTGGACAGGTCCATTGCACCCTGTGCGTACTCACGGTGGCGCTCAGTACCCAGGACATCCACAGCGCCGCCCCACAGGCCGAACTGCACGCCGGACTTAATAGCCAGGGAGCCGTTGAACTGACCCAGCAGGTCCAGGCCCAAGATGCCCACATGTGCCTCACCGGAACCGCCGTTGGCCTTGGAGAAGGCAGTTTGCATCATGCCGGAGGTAGCCACCATCTTGACCTTCTCCAGCAGTGCTGCGCGGATCTCCTCGATGGAGCCCTCAATCATCGGCAGAGCTTCCTCACGGTTGAGCTGCTCGCGGATGTTGTCTTTCACGGGTTCCCAAGGGCCGTCGAGAAGCGTCTTCAGCTTTCCAGCGATGGCGGTGTCTGGGGTTTCCGGAAGAGTCTGTGGGGAGCGGGACTCCGGCTTGGCCTTACGTCCACCTTTTTCTTCAGGAGATGTCATTGTTTTTATTCCTTTGCGAAGAGAGGATTACAGAGATGAAGGTATATCGGCGCTTAGCGCTCGAGGATCGCCACGACGCCCTGGCCGCCTGCAGCGCAGACAGACACGAGGGTGCGGCCACCGCCGTTTTCCTCCAGCATCTTCGCTGCGGAAGCGAGGATACGGGCACCGGTTGCTGCGAACGGGTGGCCAGCTGCGAGAGAAGAACCCTTGACGTTGAGCTTGGAGCGGTCGATGGAGCCCAGCGGCTTGTCCAGACCAAGGCGCTCGCGGCAGTAGGTCTCGTCTTCCCATGCCTTCAGCGTTGCCAGAACCTGGGATGCGAATGCCTCGTGGATCTCATAGAAGTCAAAGTCTTGGAGGGTCAGGCCGTTGCGCTCCAGCAGACGCGGAACAGCGTAGGTCGGGGCCATAAGCAGGCCGTCCTTGCCGGACACGAAGTCAACTGCAGCCAGTTCAGAATCAACTAGGTATGCCTTGACCGGCAGGTTGTGCTCCTTCGCCCACTCCTCGGAAGCGAGCAGCACGGATGCTGCGCCGTCCGTCAGCGGGGTGGAGTTACCAGCCGTCATGGTGGCGGTGCCACCGTGCTGTTCTGCATCCTTTTTGCCAAACACCGGCTTGAGGCCAGCAAGCTTTTCCACCGTGGAATCCGGGCGGAGGTTGGTGTCGCGGTTGACGCCAAGGTACGGCGTGATCAGATCATCAAAAAAGCCCTCCTCGTACGCCTTAGCCAGGTTTTGGTGGGAGGCCGCTGCGAGTTCGTCCTGCGCTTCACGGGTGATCTCCATCTCGCGCGCGGTGATCGCTGCGTGCTCACCCATGGACAGGCCGGTGCGCGGTTCACCGTTCTGCGGC
The DNA here is from genome assembly GCF_000759055.1 of Corynebacterium tuscaniense DNF00037. NCBI lineage: Bacteria > Bacillati > Actinomycetota > Actinomycetes > Mycobacteriales > Corynebacteriaceae > Corynebacterium > Corynebacterium tuscaniense. The sequence goes on from NZ_JRNG01000002.1 coordinate 133,948, forward strand.
TGTTCCGGAGCAAGCTGGTTCGGACGGATGGAACCGACGAGCTTGAGCTGGTCCTTGGCAGACTTCGCGTTGGACAGGCGGATCAGGGTCTTGCGCAGGCGGTCATTGATAGCCAGCGGAGCGTCCGAAGTGGTGTCCGCGCCACAGGCAATGCCGGACTCGATGCGACCAAGAGCAATCGCGTCAGCCACCTGAATAGCGGAGGTCAGGGAGGTGCCGCAGGCGTGCTGCAGATCAAATGCCGGGGTGGTGGAAGATAGTTCCGAACCAATCACGGACTCACGCACAAGGTTGAAATCACGGGCGTGCTTCAGCACTGCGCCGCCGACGACGAGCCCCAGCTCCTCATCCTGAAGGCCGTAACGTGCCACGAGGCCGTTGAGGGCTGACGTGAGCATGTCCTGGTTGGAAGCGTTTGCGTATTCCTTGTTGGAACGCGCAAAGGGAATACGGTTACCACCAAGGATGGCTACTTTACGGGGTGCATTCATGCTTGTTTTTCCTGCTCTTCCGATGAATGGTTGTGATAATCCGATGTGTCACCGCGATTATCAGAGGACGTATGTACTGTACTTTACAAAGTTAGTCCTTTGTAAGGTTCGTCACCTTAGTGATCTTATAATAGTATCCGACACAGAGCTACCGCTTTAAATAGCGGAGCGCGCTGATGACATGAATGCCTATCTATATAAGGAGAAAATAGTGGCATCCCAAGGCCTCCTCGAACAGTTCATCAACTCCCCTGTCGCCGGCAAACTCGGTGTTCCTCAGGGCTACCCGCTGCGTCGTTACAAGCAGGGTGAGCCCCTGCTGCACGGCCCCGTCGTCGTGGGTGGCACCGGTCGCTTGGTGGAGCAGCTCACCACACTCCTCGACGGCCCCTACAAGCTCCTGAAGGCTGAAGCTGACACGAAGCGCGCTGGCATCATTTTTGATGCAACCTCCCTGTCCAAGCCGGAAGATCTGGAGGAGCTCTACTCCTTCTTCCACCCGCAGCTGAAGAAGGTTCTCGATAACGCTCGCATCGTTGTCATCGGCACCACGCCGGAGCTTATCGACGATGTGGATGCACGCATCACCGCCCGTTCCCTCGAAGGCTTCACTCGTTCCCTGGCGAAGGAAATGCGGAAGTCCGCTACCGTCCAGCTGGTGTACGTGGACCCGTCCATTGACGGCTCCAAGATTGACAAGGTGGAGTCCACCCTGCGCTTCCTCCTGTCCGGCAAGTCCGCCTTCGTTGATGCTCAGGTCATCCGCATCACCCCGGCGGATGTTGAGCTGCCGAAGAGCTGGGATAAGCCGCTTGAAGGCCGTCTCGCTGTTGTGACCGGTGCTGCTCGCGGTATTGGTGCAACCATCGCTGAGACCCTGGCGCGTGATGGGGCAAAGGTCATCTGCGTGGACATCCCGCAGGCAGGCGAAGGTCTGGCGGAGACCGCTAACAAAGTGAAGGGCACTGCCCTTCCCCTCGACGTGACCGACCCGAAGGCTGCCGAAGAGATCATCCAACACGCCCAGGACCGTTACGGCCGCAAGATTGACACCATCGTCCACAATGCTGGTGTCACCCGCGACAAGCTGCTGGTCAACATGGATGAGGGCCGTTGGAACATGGTCCAGAACATCAACCTCGTTGCACCGGTGCGCATCACCGAGGCACTGCTTGACGCTGATGCTTTTGCTGATACCCCGGCCATTATCGGTGTGTCCTCCATGGCTGGTATCGCCGGTAACCGTGGCCAGACCAACTACGCCACCACCAAGGCTGGTGTCGTTGGTTTCGTCGACGCACTGGCTGAGAGGGTCGCTGCCCTGGGCGGCTCCATCAACGCTGTTGCACCGGGCTTCATCGAGACCGACATGACCGCTGCTATGCCTTTCGGTCCCCGTGAGGTTGGCCGTCGCCTGAACTCCCTCAACCAGGGAGGTCAGCCTGTCGACGTCGCTGAGACCGTCGCGTTCTTCTCAGCACCATCCTCCGTGGCCGTCAATGGCAACACCGTCCGCGTCTGCGGCCAGAACCTCCTGGGGGCTTAAGCACGATGAGTGAGAAATCCCCTAAGGACACAGCCGAAGATTTGAAGAAGAAGGCCGAAGAAATCGCCGACAAGATCGAGGACAAGGTCGAAGACGCCTTCGATGACGCCAAGGATGCCATCGAAGAACTCGCCGACAAGGTGGAGGATAAGGTCGAGGACGCTGTCGAAGACGTGCAGGACAAGGCCAAGGAAACCAAGGCAGCCAAGGCCACGAAGGCTGAAGCGCCGAAGGCAGAGCCAGTCAAGGCCACCGGCGAGCGTGAGTTTGAGAAGCTGAAGCAGATCCCGGATCTGTCCGCCATTACGCGAAAGGTCTTCTTCGGTGCGCTTCCTGGTATCGGTGGTAGCCGTGAGGCGAAGCAGGATCCAACGTCGGCGATTCAGGTGGACGGGGTGCGCGTGGATAAGCAAAATCTTGCTGAGTACACGCAAGCAACTGGCCTGCGCCTGAGCAATGAGCTGCCGCCAACCTACTTCTTCGTGCTTGGTTTCCCACTGACCATGGAGCTGCTCTCCCGCCCGGACTTCCCGTATCCGGCGATGGGTGCGGTGCATATTTCTAACGTCATCGAGCAGACTCGCCCGCTGACTGTGGATGAGACGTTTAGCGTGCGCGCGTACGCCACGAATGTTCGCCCGCACCGTCGCGGCCTGCTTGTCGACGTAATTACGGAGGTCACACCCGACGGTGAACCCGCACCGGTATGGAAACAGACCTCGAGCTTCCTGGGTATGGGCGCGAAGTTCTCCAAGTCCGCGGATGTGTCCGTGACTACCCGCGCGGAGGATTCCGGCAAGGTTCTGCCGCCTGCTGTGCTGCCGGAGTTCAAGCCGAATGCTCGCTTCCGTTGGACCCGCAGCGACGTCAACGCATACGTCAAGGCGTCCAACGACCACAACCCGATTCACACCTCCAACATCGGCGCCAAACTGTTCGGTTTCCCGGCAGTGATCGCGCATGGCATGCTGTCCGCAGCATCCGTGCTGGCACCACTGGAAGGCAAGCTACCGCCGGCACTGCGATATTCCGTGGAGTTTGTGAAGCCGGTAGTCATCCCGGCCTCCGTGGCGCTGTGGACCACCAAGCAAGCTGATGGCTCCTACGACATCCAGCTGCGCAATTCTTCCAAGCCGGAGAAGCTACACCTCAACGGCGAAGTGGCCCCTCTCTAAGCCGAGCAAACCGCCTCACCCCGCGTCTGCATAAGACGCGGGGTTTTCTCTGCGTGAGTGCCAGTTCGAAAGGCCCAGTGCTGGTGGGTAGTCTGGAGTGCATGGCTAAGGACAAAAACGAACGCGCCCTTGAGGCAGCCGCGAAGAAGGAACAGCGCACCGCTAAGCGCGCCAAGCGGAAGCAGACCCGCTCGCAGGTGTGGCAGGCCTTTAATATGCAGCGCAAGCGGGACAAGATGCTCATCCCGATCATGCTGCTGGCTATTGTTGGCGTAGCCCTCGCGTTCTTCCTCATTGGTCTGCTGTTCAATGGCCAGTGGTTCATGCTGGTTCCGGGCATCGGCTTTGGCTTCTTGCTAGCTATGTTTTTGTTCACCCGTCGCCTTGAGAACTCCATGTATGAGGAGATCGGCGATACCCCGGGTGCTGCCGGCTGGACGCTGGAGAATATGCGCAACTCCATGGGCATTGTGTGGCTGACCAAGACAGCTGTGGCTGCTAACACGAACATGGATACGGTCCACCGCGTGGTGGGCAACCCAGGCGTGGTCCTCGTGGGCGAGGGCGACCCGAAGCGCCTAAAGCCACTCATGGACAAAGAGCGTAAGCGTGTTGACCGCCTGCTCGCTGGTGTGCCGATCCATGAGGTGTACGTCGGTTCCGGCGAAGGCCAAGTGCCTCCGCAGAAACTACAGCGCCACCTGCTCAAGCTGCCGAAGAACTACCAGAAGAATGACGTGTACGCCTTCAACGCCAAGCTGGATGCCATGGACAATGTCCGCGGTGGTCAGCGCGCAGGGTTGCCGAAGGGCCCCATGCCACACCAGGCGCAGAACATGTCTGGTATGAACCGCCGAATGCGCCGCATGCAGCAGCGTTAAGGTTAATAGCGCACAGGCATCACAGCGGGACGCCGCCTGGCCTAGATCGAGGAATCTGTGAGCGAGAACCAACACTCAGATATGGCCGCGGAGGCTACTGCTGCCCTGCGTTATGGGACGCTTCTTTTATCCGCGGGCTCCTCCGGTTACCGGGTCATTCGCGCGGTCAAACGCTGCGCGCGCTCCCTGGGGTTTTCTGATGCCGATGTGCTTGTCGGTTTCAACACCATCAGCTGCACCTTCCACAAGGGAAATGAATTCCGCACGGTCGTGGCAAATGTGCCGCTGCCTGGAGTTAATGCCTCGCGGATTGAGGCTTTAGAGTCCGGCTCACACGGATTCCTGCAGGAGTATCACACCGCCGAAGAGATCGATGAATACCTCGACCAGATCGAGAGTATCCCCTCACCGCGCTGGGGAATTGTCACCAGCATGATCGCGGCAGGGCTTGCGTGCGCGGGATTCGCAGTGCTCAATCAATTCGGCTACGAGATGGCTCTGTTTGTTTTCTTCGCTGTTCTTGCCGGTAAATTTGTGCGCATCAAGCTTCACGACGAAAGGTTTAACGTCCTCGGCATCACCGCCGTATCCGCACTCACCGCGACTGGGATGTTCTTCCTCCTGGTCCGCATCTTCCCCACTTCAAGTGATCTTTCGCCTGGCTTTATCGCCTCAGTGCTCTTCCTTATTCCGGGCTTTCCCTTGTTCTCAGCATTCGTGGATTTGTCGCGCTTCGACTTCACCTCCGGCATTCCACGACTCGTCTTCGCCGCAGAAGTCATCACGGTGATCATGCTCACCGTGACTGTTGTGACCATGCTTTCTGGAACACCGGAGGCACCGGCGCAGACCATCATCGTCGACTGGGAGTATTTCCTTTCTGGTGCGGTAGCCAGTTTTGTCTCAGTCGGTGGTTTCGCGCTGATCTTCAATTCGTCGAAACGCATGGCACTCATCGCGGCAAGCGTGGGTATGTTGGCCAACCTAGGTCGACTTGCGCTACTTACCGTCGGCGCGCGTGGCTTCCTTGCTGCTTTCCTTGCAGCGCTGTTCATCGGCCTGGTGGGGAGCTTGGCTTGCCGTGCTGCCCGAATCCCACGTGTCAGCGTGACTATTCCGGCATCAGTGGTGATGATCCCGGGGCCGGCAATTTACGCCTCCGTATACAATTTCGCACTCGGTGAGACAGCACTGGCGCTGACAAAGATGACAGATGTGGTTCTTGTGGTCCTCTACATCGGTGGTGGGCTCGCCATTGCCCGCATGATTACGGACAAAACCTGGGCATTCGAGCACCACATTGACTTCAACAAGGAACTTGGCGGGGTGCCTCATCCTCGCTGATCAGCTTATTATTTGCTCATAATCACTGTCGTGCCCGTGGCACGGTCGTGCATACCGCGTCCATTCTCATCCACGATCGCAGCGGGGAACACAAAACCGGTGAGGATGGTGCGCAGAGCGGCGCGCCAAAGGCCGACGGTGTTCCCCGGCTCGTCGATACGCGCGACACCCATGCCCAGGATTGCCATTCCTGGCGTGCGGGCAAACAACCAACCGGTGATGATGCCCAGCACCACCCACAGCAAATAGGTCAACGTCGCTGTTCCGCCGAAAGTGTGGGTGTACGTGACAATGAATGCGGCAAGCCCCCAACAAATAAACCAATCAATGAGGACACCAATGGCGCGACGCATCACACTTGCCTGCGCACCCGGTCCTGATTCTGGGAGGCCCAAGTTTTGGCCTGGCCAGTCCTGTGGCGCATACGGGTGGGCAGCATCGCGAGCATTATTCGGCATGAACTCACGATAGTGCACTTTTTACTGAGCTCGAAAGCGCTTGAAGCGAAACGGGCCAGAATCCATGTACGATCGTTGAGAGCACACGATCTGTATTCAAGGAGTATCCACCCGTGGCCTTCGACAACATCCAAGACACCATGAAGTACATCAAGGATGAGGAGGTCGAGTTTGTAGACGTTCGCTTCACGGACGTCCCTGGAACCGAGCATCACTTCTCCATTCCTGCATCCATGTTTGATGAAGATGTCGTAGAAGAAGGCTTGGCGTTCGACGGATCGTCGATTCGCGGCTTTACGACGATTGAGGAATCCGACATGATCCTCATGCCGGACCTGGCCACCGCCCAAATTGATCCTTTCCGTAAGGCGAAGACCCTCAATGTGAAGTTCTTCGTCAACGACCCCTTCACCCATGAGGCCTTCTCCCGCGACCCGCGCAATGTAGCCCGCAAGGCTGAGGAGTACTTGGAGTCAACCGGTATCGCCGACACCTGCTTCTTCGGCGCTGAAGCTGAGTTTTATCTCTTTGATTCTGTGCGTTACTCCTCTGAGCCACACCGCGGTTTCTACGAGGTAGATTCCATCGAAGGCTGGTGGAACCGCGACCGTGAGACCGAGCTGGACGGCTCCCCCAACCAGGGCTACAAGACTCGTATGAAGGGCGGCTACTTCCCTGTTCCGCCGTACGACAAGACGCTAGATGTGCGCGATGACATGGCACTGAATCTGGCTGAAGCTGGTTTCGAAATCGAGCGTTTCCACCACGAGGTCGGCTCGGGCGGCCAGCAGGAAATCAACTACAAGTTCAACACCCTCCTGCACGCCGCAGATGATCTGCAGACCTTCAAGTACATCGTCAAAAACACCGCGCAGAAGTGGGGCAAGACCGTCACCTTCATGCCGAAGCCACTTGCCGGTGAGGCCGGGTCTGGTATGCACGCCCACCAGTCCCTGTGGAAGGACGGCGAGCCACTGTTCTATGACGAATCCGGCTACGGCGGCCTGTCTGACATCGCCCGCTGGTACATCGGTGGCATCCTGCACCACGCCGGCGCTGTGCTCGCGTTCACCAACCCGACGCTGAACTCCTACCACCGTCTGGTTCCAGGCTTCGAGGCCCCGATCAACCTGGTCTACTCCCAGCGCAACCGCTCCGCCGCGATCCGCATCCCGATCACGGGCTCCAACCCGAAGGCAAAGCGCATCGAGTTCCGCGCACCGGACCCAAGCGGCAACCCCTACCTCGGCTTCGCTGCCATGATGATGGCTGGCCTGGATGGTGTGAAAAACCGCATCGAGCCGCACGAGCCGGTGGACAAGGACCTCTACGAGCTCCCGCCGGAGGAAGCAAAGTCCATCCCACAGGCACCGACCTCCCTCGAAGCATCCCTCGCCGCATTGGAGGAGAACTACGAATTCCTCACCGAAGGCGACGTGTTCACCGAGGACCTCATCCAGACCTACATCAAGCTGAAGCACGACCGCGAGATTGCGCCGTCCCGCCTCGGCCCAACACCGCTGGAGTATGAGCTGTACTTCGACGTTTAAGCTCACCTGGGACTTTTGCGTTTCTGACCTGCTAGTATTTGTGAAACTGGTCGGATAAACTACACCCCCGGATTCCGTGATGGAGTCCGGGGGTTTTGTCGTGTTCGGTGCCGGTGGCGGATTCTAGCGTTCGTTGCAACGTTTCCTAGGTTCCGGTCAATCCTAGTAGTTCGGCCATGCGTTCTGCTGGGGTGTCGTAGTCCAGGGTCTTTCGCGGTCGATTGTTGAGTTTCAGGGCTACTAGTTCGAGGTCTTCAGGACCGTAAACGTTTAAGTCAGCGCCTTTCGGGAAGTACTGCCGCAGCAACCCGTTCGTGTTCTCATTGGTGCCTCGCTGCCAAGGCGAACCCGGATCACAGAAGTACACCGGGCAATCCGTCGCGATGCTGAAGGATCGGTGGCCAGCCATTTCAGCGCCTTGGTCCCATGTCAATGAGCCGCGTAGGTGCTCGGGCAAAGTCATGATGGTTTCAACTAGAGCATCGCGCACAGCCACCGCGTTATGACCGTGGGGAAGGTGCAGCAGCATAACGTAGCGGGTCTGACGTTCGACAAGGGTTCCGATAGCGGATTTACCTCCGGCGCCGATGATGAGATCGCCTTCCCAATGACCTGGTACTGCCCGATCTTCAATATCTGCCGGCCGGTCAGAAATCATGATCATCGGATCGATGAACCGGCTGCGCGGGATGCGTTGACCCTGGGGCTTGCGCCGTGTCCGGCCGCTGCGCATCGCGCTGGCAACAACCTTTTTCATCTCACCTTTAGCCTGGAAGTACAGCTCTTGGTAGATCGTTTCATGACTCACGTGCATAGTGTCATCGCCGGGGAAATCTTTCCGCAAGCGGCCCGCTATCTGCTCAGGAGAATACTCCTTGCGCAGCCACGCCCACACCACTTCCTGCAACTGCGGATTTGTCGGAATCTTGCGTGGTTTCGGCCTAAACCTGCGGAAAACGGATTGACGGTGTGCCTCAAACGGCCGGTAAATCCCATCATCACCACTGTTGCGGGCAATCTCGCGCGAAATCGTCGACGCACTACGCCCCAACTCACGCGCAATTGCACGGATAGACATGTTCTGATTAACCCGGTCCGCGATCATCTCTCGGTCCTCAACCGACAGATACCGCCCATCAATGACCTTCTCCACTGCGGCCTGCGGCATTACCTGCACAGGCACACTGACCCGACCGTCAACATAACCAAGGACCTGCATAAGCCGTTTATAGCGGTGCGCATCTTCACCATCAGGAACAAACACCACCCGCCGATGACTCCCCTTGACCACGCCTTTATCAACGTCTAAAGCAGTGCGCCGACTCATTCCACACGCATCAGCGGCACTATTGCGGTCCATGCCGCATACTCGCAACTTCAGATA
>NZ_JRNG01000003.1:0-14189 GCF_000759055.1 Corynebacterium tuscaniense DNF00037
CATCTCGAGTGCCACAAAGTCCGGCAGGGAATCCACCCAGCTGTCGCCGTTTTTGTGGGGGTCGCGCCGTTATTTCCAGTCCCTGTCTCGCGCGGTGCCGCCCACGGACAACGCGGTCCGGAGTACCCGCGTTCTTGCTCGTCGTGCGCTTGTGCTTGTGGAGGACAAGGGCACTGTTTCCCCAAGGCAGTTGTGGATCTTGGACCAGCTTTCTGCGATTGTGCTTGATTTGTCGGAGCTTTTTGAGAGTACGTCGAAGTCCAGCTTGGCGGAGCGTATGCCGTCGGTGACTAATCGTTTGCGGTCATTGGCAGCGGAGACTGGTCTGGAGGCTCTTGAATTGGACTGTGAGCCACCGCGTGGGCCGTACCCGCCGGTCAAGGGGTTGCACTCCGGTGCGAAAGCTATCGGTGAACCCGGTCAGGCCACGTTGTCTGGTGCGGTGATTTTGGCGCAGTCCCGGTCACTCATTGTTGACCTGCTGCAGATTTGTGGTTGGTCCCGGGAGTCCGCTGTTGCGATGTTGAAACCGACGTCGGAAACACCGGCGTATCCACCAGAGTTGAGCGCGGGCGGTTTAGGGGAAAGTGGTGCCCCTGGCACTGACGAGCCTGGCCGCTAAGGAGCGGTGTTAAATCCTTCACCCATCTCCTCGAATCGCTTGGATATCGCGCAGGTGCCGGTAAAACGTCACGCGTTCAACGGGGCGCTTAGCGGGGACGTCATCTACGGTGACCTGGATGGCGTGGCCGCCGGATTGGAGGGCGCGTCCGGAGGGGGTGTGGGTGGCGTCGATAAGCGTGTGTTTGCGAAAGAGCGGTTTGCGGATGGCGGCCGCAGCAAGTCCTGGTGCCTGGGTGGTGGGGACGAGACGCGCGCCGTAGAGGCGGGTGTGGCCGTCGCTGCGGACGAGGACGTCATTATCAACGACGATCTCCCCAAAAAATGGTTTGTCTTCCGCGTGCGTGAGTGTGGCTGACCCGGCGACGACAATGCCAGCATCATTGCGGATGCAGGGGACGGGGCGGACCGGGCCGTCGAGTGCGAGTGATTGCGCATTGGTGGGGATGCCCCACAACACGGCGGCGGGGGAGGTGGGATCGGTGGGGAGGTAGGCGATCTCGGCCCACAGGTAGTCCCCGCGCATCATGCGGGTCAACACCGAGCTCAAGGCTGCGTCGGTGCCAGAAACAATGATGCGCAGGGCTTCATCCGGCTGTTGGGGCGCGAATGTGGGCTCGCCAAGATGCGACACCGACGGTGACGCGGCGATCTCTTGCAGTGATGGGGTTGGGTCGATGGGGAGGACCTCGCGTGCGATCTCGTCGAGAAATCGGAGGTCTTTTCGCGTGGGAATCGCCGGAAGCTCCTGATTTTCGGCGCCGTCGATGGTGATGCCGGTAGCGCACGCGCAATGAACAAGCCGCATGGCGCTCACGCTACATCGGCAGGGGCGTGGTTGAGATATTCAGGCCCATGTCCGTTGGCATCTTTCTTGGAGCAGAAGGTGTTTCCGACGCTCAACGGAAAGCCACCAACGGAGTAGCGGTACAATGTTCCTGGACTTTTGCGGGCACGATCCCGCAGGGAGCACACACGACAGCTGTGACATGCAGCGCGAATTAGGGAGCGTTTTATGGCGGCCATCATTATCGTCGGAGCCCAGTGGGGCGATGAGGGCAAAGGTAAAGCCACGGACATTCTTGGTGGCCGGGTGGACTATGTGGTGAAGCCGAATGGTGGTAACAACGCTGGTCACACGGTTGTTGTGGGTGGTGAGAAGTATGAGCTGAAGCTTCTGCCTGCCGGCGTGCTCAGTGAGAATGCAACTCCGGTGCTGGGCAACGGTGTGGTTGTGAACCTGGAGGCACTGTTCGAGGAGATTGATGGGCTGGAGGCTCGCGGCGCGAACGCGAGCAGGCTGAAAATCAGCTCGAATGCGCACCTGGTGTCGCCGTATCACCAGACGCTCGACCGCGTGCAGGAGCGCTTCCTGGGCAAGCGCGCGATCGGCACCACCGGCCGCGGCATTGGCCCGACGTATGCGGACAAGGTCGCCCGCGTAGGTATCCGCGTCCAGGATCTTTTCGACGAATCCATCCTCCGCCAGAAGATCGAATCCGCTTTGGACGTGAAAAACCAAATGCTGGTGAAGATGTACAACCGGAAAGCTATCGACCCGGATGAGGTTGTGGACTACTTCCTGGGCTACGCCGACCGCGTCAAGCCCATGGTCATCGATGCGGAATTTGAGCTGAACAAGGCTCTCGATGAAGGCAAGCACGTCCTCATGGAAGGCGGGCAAGCCACGATGCTGGATGTTGACCACGGTACCTACCCGTTTGTCACCTCCTCCAACCCAACGGCAGGCGGTGCGTGTGTGGGCACCGGCATCGGTCCGACACGGATTACGGCTGCCCTGGGCATCATCAAGGCATACACCACCCGCGTGGGCGCCGGCCCATTCCCCACTGAGCTCTTTGACAAATGGGGTGAGTACCTGCAGGAAACCGGCGGTGAGGTCGGGGTGAACACCGGCCGCAAACGTCGCTGTGGCTGGTACGATTCCGTGATCGCCCGCTACGCCACCCGCGTCAACGGCTTCACCGACTACTTCCTGACCAAGCTCGACGTGCTCACCGGCATCGGCGAAATCCCCATCTGCGTCGCCTACGACGTTGACGGTGTCCGCCACGACGAGATGCCCCTGACCCAGTCCGAATTTCACCACGCTGTGCCCATCTACGAAACGATGCCGGCCTGGGACGAAGACATCACTGGTTGCCGCACCTTCGAAGACCTGCCACAGAAGGCCCAGGACTACGTCTTGCGCCTTGAGGAACTTTCCGGCGCGCCCATCAGCTACATCGGCGTTGGTCCTGGCCGCGATCAGACCATCGTGCGCCACGATGTCATGGAACGCTAGCCTGCCCAAGGCTGGTTTGAACAGGCGTTGACGGTAGCGCATGCCTACTCTCAAAGAGGGCTAGCTAACGTCAGCGCTCAAAGAGGTTCTAAATTGAAGCGTTCTGAGTTCAATCTCTTTAGAGCAATCAGATTGAGCTGACGACGTTAGCCCAAAATTTTGCACTGAAATTCACGGTGTCACCGTCTTTCTCATACTCCGCCAAGATCGTCTTCTTGTCTGGTTTTCCCTCTAATGATTCTGATACATCCAAGATCTTGATTGCGGTAGCTTGAGCTTGGTTGATGGTGTCACATCTTTTCCTGGAACTTGTCTTGCCAGTAGAGTCGCTTGTTCCCTCGTCTTGTTCTTCAGTAGTTTTGTCATGCGGAGCATGCATTCTGTTAATAAAGAACCGCTCAATTTCTCCTGGGTTACCTGCCGTTAGAAGGCCAGTCTGAGCCTGAAAACGTATTGACCAAACGAATGTGGACAGGCATCCAGGAATAACGAAAACGGAAATGAGGGCAAGGAGAGCCCCAAGTACTTCTCTTATTGTTCCGGTAGGTAGGCACCCGCCAATAATGAGGCCGATCAATAGTATCAATACCGTTACAAAAAGTGGCATTTTTTGCTGGCACCGGATTTTCTTCGCTTCCTTCGTGAACCAATCGCGATCATCATTGAGACTTGTGCAAATACGTTCCCAGGGATGGGATGAGAGGACAGCGCTGCATAAATGGATGGCGATGGCGACGATTGGGGCTGCGAAGATAATCCATTTCTCAGAACTATCGAATTGTCTGAAGATTTTTAGAGGCGGAAACGCCACGACAGCAAAGAAAATCCAAAGAAACAGCAAGCAGTTACGCTGGGCGAAATCGCGAATGCGCCATCTGCAAAGAAGTCGGATTATTTTCGGGCAAGTTCGCTCAGATGATTCCTCTCCGTTAGCGTCCGTTTTGCCTGGTTGATCGCTGATCTCTGCGAGAAGGAAGTGAACTTTCGCCTTTCGTTTTTCCACGTAACTCGCTTTCCGTGCCTCAATCAAACTAGAGGCTTCGGGCGTGTGTACTGCGGAAGCGACAATGGCGGTAGCAGACCCAAGGGCAATGATCATCAGCATGGTGAATATGACTTCAGGCACGGCTGTATCCTTCATGTCACCGCGCAAAAACGCCCAGATCAGGTTGAAGAACAATGTTTCGCCGATAATCACGTTTATCATCCCAAGAAACCGTGAAAGGTTCTGTAGTTTCCTATTGGTGACTAAACGCTCGGCATGGTACTGAGCCTCAGCAGCAGAGCCTTCGGTTGGGAGATCAATAGGGGATTGTCTGTTTGCGGTAGCGATGCTCATGGCGAGGATGGCAGCAAAAATCGCCGCCATCATTTGTATGCCCGAACTGATTTGTTCTGGTGCTAATGGGTTCAACTGGTTGTCCGTTAAACGGAGCGCAACTAGAACCAAAACGATTACGAAGCTGACGACCGTGCCGCCGATCGAGAGGGTGATGACTCCATTCCAGAATTGCTTCTCAGCTCGGTGTTCTTCTTTCTCAAGTAATTCGTAGTCGGAGTTCATTGCTAAAGGGACCTGTCTTGCCTCATTGTTGGAAGTGTCTGGCAATTAAGACATTACTCCTGATATTAGACTCGAAATGCCTAGCGCTTTTGAATTGTCAATTAGAGAAAATGGAAACAATTCAGATTGGGGTCTCGCGGTCAAGTGTCCGGAATAGCTCAACCGATAACGGTCGCCGGGCAAGCCGGAACGGCCCCAACGCTAACTGCACTCGTCGCCGGGGCAAGGCGTCATATAGGGTGTCAGCCCGCCTTAAGTGATTCTAAGGATCGGCGCGGTAGATCAATTCAAAGCGGACGGTGCATCTTTTCTGCAATTGGATGCCTTGGCAACAATCGCCTTTTAAATGGCAATTTATTCATTCACTGGACGAAACCGTTAAAGCGATCTAACATCCTGAGAGAAATTTATATTTCGACTTGAGGTGTTCACCGCAGGGCAGAGCTTCATCGTTCCCAGGTGTGCAGGTACGACGTGTGAAGGAAGAGAGTATGAAGAAGCAGGTAATCACGCTGGTTGTCACAGCCGCGATGATTGCACCACTGTCCGTTTCCCCGGTTGAGGCGCAGGAGAGTATGCCGGCGCATATTCAGCGTACGGGCGAGCGTTTCAGTACCAATTACGATTTCCCGACCTTCGACTGGAGTGGACACAAGTGGGCTGTCCGTCAGACGGAAGGCAAGCTGAACTTCGGTGGCCCACAGGCTGAAGACCCAGCTGATGGTCGTGCGAAGTGGATCAATGGTGCACAGGTTCTGCCGAATGGCGATTTGAAGATTCAGAACGACGGTATTCGTGGTGCTGTGGAAATCAACGCTATTGATTCCACTGGGTATGGCACCTATACGTTCGAGTACTCCGGTGATTTTGACAATATGGATCCGCACAACGTCCTGGGTATTTTCCCGTATGACATGGCGGAACTGGAACTGAACAAGTTGGATGAGGTTCACAAGAACGCATCCGGTTCGACTGAGATTGACTTCATTGAGATCAGCCGTTGGGGTCAAATTAACCGCAAACTCCCACACGGTGGCGTGACCTACTACCCTGACACCCCGCAGCTTCCGTCGCGTTACAACATTGATCAGTTCGACGTACCTGCAGGTCAGCAGACTTTGCAGACCATTGCTCAGTGGGAGCATAACTACCTTCGCGTGATCACGAAGAAGAAGGATGGTGAGGTGCTCTCAGACGTCACTTCCACCCACCGCGTACCAGAGGACACCGGCACGCAGCAGCTCCGCATTAACTTGTGGACCACTGGCGCTAACAAGAGCGAGCACAAGAAAGCGGAAGGTGATGAGATCATCTTCCACGATTACTCCTACACCCCGGACGCTGACTCCCCGGCGGCTACGGCTCCGAGCAGCTCCGGCTCCAGCTTTTCGTCCTCGTTCTCGTCCTCGGCACCTGCTCAAAAGGATGTGGCGCCAGAAGCTCCGGCAGAGAATATGCCGGGGAACGACGTGCCTGACGCCAATGCACCCGAGGCGGGCTCACCGGATGCTGTTCCAGGGGCACCGGAAGCGCCGGCACCTGTTGGCGAGCCAGAGGAAGCTCCGGAAACGAATCAGCAGGACGCGAGCTCGGTTGCAGCCCAGCTTCTGGGGGATGACTCCAGCTCAGAGGTCTTCAACCCTGATGAAAAGGTGAAGCGTTCTAGCGAGGACAAGGCTGCTGAAAAGAGCAAGGAACGCGGTTCCTCCGGCAGCAGCGAAGGATTCTTCCAGCGTCTCTGGGGTGTTGTCCGAGGTCTGTTCGGATTCTAGGGTTCGCCTGAACAAAGTTCTGCTGCACGCGGTTAGCGCTTTTAGATAACAGCGTTAACCGCGTGTTGTCTTTGTCCACGCACCTAGAGACCTACTCAAGATCAGTGGGTTAAGTAGTTAAAAGCCGGAGTCGGCCCGTTGTGAGGGGCTGGACTCCGGCTTAACTGTTTCTGCTTCTTAGGACGCGCCTGAACCAGTTGACATGTTCGGTCAGCCGTTCTGCTCGGGGTGGGAGGCGCTGACCATGTCTTCCCACTCGACGATCTTCTTGCGTTCGCGGCCTTCTGCTTCGCCGAGGGCGCGCTCGGCTGCGTCGAGGTTGTGCCAGCCGTCCCAGGTGGTTACCTGGACACCCTTGGTAGCCAACAAGTCGAGAATGGCTTCGTCGCTGCGGTGGGTGGTGGGGGTGAGGCGGCCGGTGGTGAAATCGTCGAGAAGCATGGTCGTGGTGTCTTTGGCGTCGGACTTGGTGTTGCCAATCAGCCCGATGGGGCCGCGTTTGATCCAGCCGGTGGCGTACAGGCCGGGGATGATGTCGCCGCCGAATTCGGTGAGCACGTGGCCTTCGTCGTTGGGGATGACGGCGCGGAGATCGTCGAAAGGAACGCCTTCGACGGCGTCGGAGCGGTAGCCGACGGCGCGGTAGACGGCCTGAACATCCCAGGTTGTGGTCTTCCCGGTGAGAGTTACGCCGCCTTTGCCGTCGAGTTCGGTGCGTTCGGTGACAAATCCGGTGACTTTGCCGTTTTCGTCGCCAAGAATCTCCACGGGGGACTCGAAGAAGTGGATGAAGAGCTTGTGTGGGGCGCCTTTCGGGTCGCGCATCGCGTAGTTTTCGAGGGTCTGGCAGACGAGGTCGACGCTCTTTGCTTCACGACGAGCCTGCTCCGACGCCTCGTCATAATCAATGTCCTCCGGGTCCACGATGACTTCGATGGTGTCGGAGTGGTCGAGTTCTTTGAGTTCCAGCGGTGTGAACTTCGCCTGGGCGGGGCCGCGGCGGCCGAAGATGTGGATTTCCTTCGCGGCGGACGAATTCAGATTTTCGTATACGTTGTCGGGGATCTCCGTGACCTTGAGCTCGTCCGCGGTTTTGGCCAGCACGCGGGCGATGTCGAGGGCGACGTTGCCTACGCCGACGATCGCGATCTTTTCGGCAGTGAGGTCCCAGTCGCGCTCGAAATCGGGGTTGCCGTCGTAGAAGCCGACAAATTCGCCGGCACCGTAATGGCCGTCTAGGTCCGCGCCGGGCACATTCAAGTCACGGTCGGCGACCGCACCGGTGGCAAAGATAACCGCGTCGTAGTATTCCTGCAGCTCTGCGACGGTGATGTCCTTGCCCACATCGACGTTGCCCAGCAAGCGGATTTCCGGTTTATCCATCACGTTATGGAGGGATTTAATAATGCCCTTGATGCGCGGGTGATCCGGTGCCACGCCGTAGCGGATGAGGCCGAAGGGGGCCGGCATACGCTCGAAAAGGTCCACGCGTACCGGGGTGCCGTTTTTGGCCAGGTCTGACTTCACCAAAAGGTCAGAGGCGTAGATGCCGGCTGGGCCGGAACCGACGACGGCGACGCGGAGGGAATCAGGGGACTCGGTGGTCATTGGTTTCGCTACATCCTTGAATTGCTCAATATCAAAATCTCTATCCGACATGATAGCGGGCATGACAAAGAGGCCTAGCAGTGCATTTGGCTGGGGGATGCGGCTCCCATTTGGCTGGGGGAAGTGAAAAAGCCCACAGTAAACCGGCAACGTGTTGGTGGAGACATAGTTAGACTAGGGAACGTTGATAAGCGTCGATAAGCAATGTGCTTGGTTATGGAAAGGAAACGCATGGCTAACAGGTCTGTCCTGATCACCACGGTCGGCCGTAGTTTTGACGGCATCGATGTTGCGGGACTCGCCGCGGAGAACAACCTGAACCTCGTCCAGCTTTCAGAGCAAGAGGCGGATGTCGCGGCGATTGTTGCGGCGGACCTGGTGGCGGGCGATACCTTGGTGCAGGGTTCCGGCGACTACAACTTTGACGCTGACGTGGCATCCGCACTTGGTCTGCCTCTCCTTGTCGTGGCGGGCTGCCCTGTGGCGGCTGAGCGTGCGCAGGCTCGCATTGAGCAACTGGGGGCGACCATCGCGGGCGTGGTCGCGGACGTGGATAAGGCAGCGCTGCTCAAGGCGCTGGAGATTGAAACTGAGCCTGTTATGTCGGCTGCTGTTTTTGAGCACTGGCTGCTCACCCGCGCGAAGGCCGACCGCAAGCACATCGTGTTGCCGGAGGGCGAGGATGACCGCATTCTGCAGGCCGCGGATCAGCTGCTGGCGCAGGATGTTGCGGATATCACCATCCTGGGCGTTGCTGAGGACATTCAGCGTCGCGCCGACAGCCTGGGCCTGAACCTGTCCAAGGCCCACATCATCGATCACCTGAATTCTGAGCGGCTGGAGGAATTCGCCACTGATTTCGCGGAGCTGCGTAAGTCCAAGGGCATCACTCTGGATGAGGCGCGGGAGACGATGAAGGACATCTCCTACTTTGCCACCATGATGGTGCACAAGGGCCTGGCCGACGGCATGGTCTCCGGTGCGGCGAACACGACGGCGCATACGATTAAGCCGTCCTTCCAGATCATCAAAACAGTTCCGGGCGCATCTGTTGTGTCCTCTATCTTCCTTATGGTCATGCGCGGTCGCCTCTGGGCTTTCGGGGACTGCGCGGTGAACCCGAACCCGACCGCGGATCAGATAGGTGAGATCGCCGTGGTGTCCGCGAAGACCGCCGCCCAGTTCGGCATCGACCCGAAGGTGGCCATCCTGTCTTATTCCACCGGTAC
Source organism: Corynebacterium tuscaniense DNF00037 (assembly GCF_000759055.1). NCBI lineage: Bacteria > Bacillati > Actinomycetota > Actinomycetes > Mycobacteriales > Corynebacteriaceae > Corynebacterium > Corynebacterium tuscaniense. The sequence continues at coordinate 9,100 of NZ_JRNG01000003.1, forward strand.
GTCCGGCACCGGCCCGGATGTGGACCGCTCTGTGGAAGCCACGGCCAAGGCGCATGAGCTGGACCCGGAGCTCGCTGTCGATGGTCCGCTGCAGTTTGATGCGGCGTGTGACCCGGGTGTGGGTAAGAAGAAGGCGCCGGATTCCCCGGTGGCGGGTGAGGCGAATGTGTTCATCTTCCCTGACCTAGAGGCCGGCAACGTCGGCTACAAGATCGCGCAGCGTACGGCTGATGCGTTGGCTGTGGGCCCGATCCTGCAGGGGCTGAACAAACCCGTCAATGACCTGTCGCGTGGTGCGACAGTTCCCGACATTGTTAACACGGTGGCTATCACTGCTATCCAGGCACAAGGAGCATAAAAATGTCTTACGTCCTCGTTCTGAACTCCGGTTCCTCCTCGATCAAATTCCAGATTGTTGACCCGCAAGCTTCTGCTTCGGACACGCCGTTCGTGTCTGGCCTTGTGGAGCAGATTGGTGAGCCGAAGGGCAACATCCGCATCAAGATTGAGGGCCGTGAGGTCGGCTCCACAATGCCGATCCGTGACCACCGCGGTGGTCTGCAGCTAGCTATCGCCATGTTGGACGCCAACGGCGTAGGCCCGACGCAGATGCACATCATCGCTGTGGGGCACCGTGTTGTGCACGGCGGCCAGACATTCGGTGAGCCCGTGCTTATCGACGACTCGGTGGTGGACCAAATCCGCGAACTCATTCCGCTTGCCCCGCTGCATAACCCGGCGAACATCGACGGCATTGATGTGGCCCGCGCACTGCTGCCGGACATCCCGCACGTAGCTGTGTTTGATACCGGCTTCTTCGGTGATCTGCCGGATGGTGCCGCACACTACGCGATTGATGATGATTTGGCGCGGGAGCACCAGATCCGCCGCTACGGTTTCCACGGCACGTCCCACGAGTTCGTGTCCTCCCAGGTTCCGGAGCTCATTGGCCAGTCGCAGGAGGAGACTAACCAGATTGTTCTCCACATTGGTAACGGTGCTTCCATCTCCGCCGTTCGTGGTGGCAAGCCGGTGGACACTTCGATGGGCCTGACTCCTCTTGAGGGCTTGGTCATGGGAACTCGTTCCGGTGATATTGATCCGGGTGTGATCTTCCACCTCTACCGCACCGCTGGCATGAGCATCGATGACATCGATGACCTGCTCAACCGCCGCTCGGGCCTCAAGGGCCTAGCTGGTGTGAATGACTTCCGTGAGATCAACGCCCGCATCGCTGATGGTGACAAGAAGGCCAAGCTGGCCTATGACGTCTACGTCCACCGTCTGCGCCGCTACATCGGCGCCTACATGATTGGTCTGGGGCGTGTGGACGCGATCACCTTCACCGCCGGTGTCGGTGAGAATGCCGCACAGGTCCGCGCGGATGCCCTGGCCAACCTCGAAGGCTTTGGCATCAAGCTGGACCCGGCCAAGAATGAGGAGGGTTCCGGCGCCCGCATCATTTCCGCTGATGATTCGGCAACCAAGGTGCTGGTTGTGCCGACGAATGAGGAGCTCGCCATCGCCCAGAAGTCCGCAGCAATCGCGGGCTAGTTGTAGTTGCCTTTCGGCAACTACAACTAGGGGGCCTTACTTCTCCTCTTCCTTCCTTTTCTTTCTCCTTTTCCTGCTACGTGGTTTTAGTTGCCTTTCGGCAACTAAAACCACGTAGCAGGACGCACTTTATTCGCCGTGTCCACGAGGGCGTACCGGTGCTTGGCAAAGGGCGCTCTGCGGGCCTGCTGCCGCAAGGTGATGGCAAGGCCGCGGCGTAGACCTTTCACGGTGAAGTCGAACTCGAAAAGCTGCGTGCGGGAGCTCGCGGACTCTACGTTGGTGTCCATGAGGTAGGTCAGCCCGGCGCGGAGCACCGCGATTTTGATTTGCAGCAGCCGTGGCTCGTTCGTGGGGATTTCTTCCAGTCGGCGCGCGGCGCGGCGGATGCGGGATTCCGTCAACGTATCCCCAACCAGGTACAAAATGCTGGTCAGTTTAGCCATCCGGTGGTGGCGGGACTGTTGCGGCACTTTGTCCAGGGCAGCCACGGCCATTTCCACCTCACGTTCAAACATGAGCTGGCGTGCCAGGCCAAATGCGGAGGACACTGTGGTGGAATTAGCCGCCCACACTAAGGCGTAGAGCCGCATGGAGTTCAAGCGAAGCGTCTGCGGATTGGTGGAGACATGGCTCCAATCGGAGGTGAGCACGCCATCTTTTTCCAGGCGGCGGAAGTAGGAATTGGGGAGCTCGCCAAGATCGGTGCGGATGGAGGCGAGGTGGCGGGGGAGGGTGTCGTCGATAAGCTCTTCTTGCCGGTGTCCACTTTCTTGCAACATGAGCTCATCTACCGCGGCGAGCGCGAGTTTGGGGGCAGCTTCGCCCGGCACGATGTTCAACACCTGAGCGAAATCTGCCTGCGCGGCTGTGAAATCCCCCCGGACGAGCTCCGTGAGCGCACGGTACCAGTGGAAACGCCAGTTGTTGCGTAGACGATCGTCGAATTGGCTGAGCCAGTGGCGTGCTTGTGCAGTCAGTCCTAGGTCCAACATCGCGCGCACAACGCCGAAGGGGATCTCTGCGGAATGCTCGTACTCGGGGGTCTGCATTGCTTGGCGCAGAGATTCAAGGGTTTCCTGCGGTTCTGCGTAGGATGTGCCGGAGAGCAGACCCGCACCCACATCCGAACGGTCAATCAACGGCGTGGGCAGGGCGGAGAGCACCTCCGAGGGGGTGATTTCGACGGTGCGATCAATGCCATCAATAAGCTGGTCCGTCCGGAACACCAAGTGCTTCGTGCCAAATGTGGTACGTTGCGGCGAGAACAGGGAGTGCTGCGCCGGGTGCGCGATCCCATCACGGATGGCAATGACCTCACGCAACACGCCGAGTAGCTGCACCTCCAGCTCATCGACGGACTGGAAACGCTGCGCCGGATCTGGGTCGCAGCACCGCGCGAGCAGGCGGTACAGGGAGATGTAACGGCGAAGCGTTTTCGACGAACTTGGTGTGGGCAGCTCGTGTGTATAAACGCCGTCGACCTTAGGCAGATCCAGGATCAGCGCCGCGAGCGTGCGCCCCACCGTGTAAATATCACTAGCTATGGATGGCCCCTCCCGCGCCACCTCCGGCGCCTGATAACCCTTCGTGCCGTAGATGTAGCCGTACGCCCCAATGCCGCTGACCGCGCCCAGATCAATGAGCTTCACCTGGTCCTCGGTGACAATGATGTTGTCCGGCTTCAGGTCGTTGTACACCACCCCGCGGCTATGCAAATACCCCAGCGCCGGGAGGACCTCCAGGATGTACGCGATGGCCAGATCGATCGGGAGCAGGTGATTGCGCTGCGCGTTTCTGCGTTCACGCAGGGATGGCCCACCCACAAACTCCATCACAATAAAGCCGCCCGCCACCCGCGGATCATCAATGAAGTTAAAAATCTTCACGATCCCGGGGTGTGTAATATCCGCCAAAAACTCCCGTTCCGCTGCCGCTGCGTTCGTCTCGTCTTCGCTTTTTTCGGACTGCAAGCCCTTTAACACCACCACGCGCCCCGCTACATAGTGGTCTTGCGCCAGGTAGATCCAGCCCATGCCACCATGCGCAATGACACCCTGGATCTCATACTGTCCTGCAACCACGTCGCCCCGCTGAAGTTGTGGTGCCGGGATGCCTTTATTCACCACTGCCTCGGTGGGATCTCGAAGCGCCTCCTTCGGCTCTGACGGCGCAATCCACGGAAGTTCCACCATGCCGTCCGCCACCGACCGTGCTTGGCGCTGTGCCCCGCGCAGCTCCTTGAACTTCTCTAATGCTTCACGGCGTGACCGTTCCGATGTACTCGCCTGCAACTCCGCAATCTGCTGCGGGGTCAACCCCGCCAGCGTGCCTGTGCCTGCGCTACCTGCGCCCGCTGTGCCCTGCGTGGTGTGCTCCGTGAACTCGGTGAACTCTGGCGGAGTTGCCTGCGTCGCCTGGGTTGCCTCCGGGGCGTCCCGCAGCGCATCCAAATCTTTGAGCAGGTCGGCGATTTCACCGGTGCCCTCATACAGTGCATCTGCGTCAACTTCTTCGTCCGCGAAGGGGTCGAAAAGGACGGCCTCAGTGTGCTCACTTGTGCTTTCGGGCTCGCTACGAAGGTGTTCGATGGCCTGGTCAATGTCCCGGTCAGGAACCCACGTTCCGTCGGTTGCGTTGGGGTCGGAGTGGTCGGATTTAGTCATCAGTTTCCTCCCGGTAGACCGGCTGCGGCGCAGTGCGTGGGGCAATATGCGGTCCAAGCCAACGTTTGAACATTGCGTCCCATGTGCCATCCGTGCGCACGCGGTTGAGGGTGTGGTTGACCTGGCGGGTCAGGCCGTCATACCCCTTGGGTATCCCCACCGCGTAACGTTGCTGCGCAAAAGGCTGGCCGGCCACGGTGGTCAGCGGATCTTGCGCGGCAAAACCTGCCAAAATAGTCTCATCCCCGACGAGCAAACCCGCCTGATACTGCTGCAGAGCCATTAAACAATCCGTCCAGGTGCGCGTGCGCATTAGCTCCTGATGCGGAAAATTCTCGCGCGCAATATCCACGATGTTGGACCCCGCGGCGACACAAATGCGCTCATCAGTCAGGTCATCAGTGCCCTCAAGGTGGGAGCTTGTAGGCACGAGCATGCGTACCGACGAATCCAGGTACGGCACCGAAAAGTCCACCTCCTCCGAGCGCTCCTTGGTTATGGACATCGTCCTAATCACAATGTCCACCTGCCCTGCCACCAAGGATTCCGTGCGCATTGAGGAATCCACAAAGCGGAAATCAACCCTCTCTGGATCCCCGAAAATGTCCCGTGCAATTTCACGGGCCAAGTCCACCTCGAACCCCTTGAGCTCGCCCGTCGCGTTGTCGCGAAAACTCAGCAGATATTGGGACTGATCCACGCCCACGATGATGCGGCCACGCTTGAAAATATTGGGCACCCGCTTCTCCGGACTCTCCCGACTGGGGCGCAACGAACCGGGCCAACTATAGGGTTCCACCTCTGTTTCTGGTGCGTGGCCTGGTGGGTCCACCACCGCTCCAGCCGGCAGCGGCAGGTCCTGCAACGCTG